>DASYML010000034.1:0-50199 GCA_036009045.1 Pyrinomonadaceae bacterium | reverse complement strand
CTGTCACGCGATAATTGGTCCTATAGCCGTTGGCAATTGCATGCGACGACAACGGCATAGCATCCATGTCAGTACCGCCTGCGGTAGCGGGCGGGTCATGCTGGTCAAGACACCCCGCCCACTACCGCAGGCGGTACTGACATAAGTCATACTCACATGACCGGACAACAATTCAATCTGGATGCCGCCGCATCCTCTACGCCTCTGGCGTTGATCCTGCAAACCGTCAACTGGAATTCACCCAAGCTGGAATTTTACGAATCCAACGCATGCGGCACGGGCGTCAGGACCAGAGAAGCGATGCCCCTGGGGGAAAGCATAGGGATTTTCGGCGGCCATGTTGTTCCTTTGTCGAAGAGAGGAATGCTGCCCGCAGGGCTTGAGCATTTCTATTTTCAAGTGAGCGACGATTTGATCTTAACTCATATCTCACTTGAGCAGGTCCGCCGCAGCAAGATCGAATTCATCAACCATTCCTGCGCGCCCAACGCGGGCTTTAGCGGGCAGATAGAACTGATCGCGATGAGGGAGATTAAAGCGCGGGAGATAATCACCTTTGATTATGCGCTGTGTACTTCGGAGCCTGAATTCAGGATGGAATGTTTCTGCGGCGCTCCTGGCTGCCGCCGGTACGTGACGGGGGAAGACTGGAAATCATCTGGGCTACAGAGAAAATATCGGGGCTACTTTCAGCCGTATCTGGCGAGACAGATTCGCGCCTGACGATTCATCGCGCGGGAAATTTATTTGCTGCGAAACGTGGCGATGTCCGAGAGCGAGTTGCCAATGATGGCATACTCGCCGGGCGACAATGGATGTCGCGGGCGTATCTCCATGTAGTTGATGAAGAGCACGCGGTTCTTGCCCGCGTCTACTGGCAAGCGTTCCACTATCCTGTACTGTAGCTCTACGTTTTCAACCGCCAGAGGTGAAAATCCCCTGTGCCCTTTCTCTGCCACGATGGTGAATCGAAACGCCAGCCGGTCCAACGTGTGAGCAGAGAGCAAACGTGCGCGCTGTTTGTCTTTCATCTTCCTTACAGGCTTACTCTCTCTGGCGGCGTCGTCGTCGCTGGTCCAGCCTGCGCCATCCGATGATGATGAAGAAGAGGCTCAACCCGCAGAGGGCCGCCGTTTGTTTCACTTCTTTACTGATGGGCTTCGACGGACGCCAAAGGCTTTCTGCGGGCGATGGGGTTGATGATTCATCGGGGTTTGAAGTCGCCGCGCTTTTTCCATCGCATGATTGACACGGAGCGCCTGCGGGGTTGTCCGTGACGGTGAAGAATTTGCCGCGTCCTTCATCCGTGATGAACATGCGTTGCATCTCTTCCAGATTGAAGGGACGCGCGCCGCGTCTGCCGAAGACCGCGAGTTGGTTGCCGCTTTCATCCACGGCGCGGTCGCGGTCGAGCGGCTTGGAGATGGCGAGCGCCGTGCCCTTCGTCTTGAAGGTGGCGATGAGGACGGGCGCGGGGCGCGGGCTAAAGCCTGCGTAGTTGGGCATCGTTTCCGGCGAAGTGAGTTGCAGGATACGCAACCCGTTGCGCCCGTCCGCGACGTAAGCGAAGAGGCTCGCGTTGGTCATCGCAATCTTCACCTGATGCGTGTCGTTGAGCGCGCCCCCGGCGTTGAATGACTGGTCCAATTTAGGTTTTTCCGGCTGCTCTACATCAACGATGGCGACGCCCTCGCGGCCATTGGCGACATACGCATACGTGCGCGCAACGTAAACATCCTGCGCGCTGGCGAGCGGGACGAAAGCGTTGGCGACGAGGCGCGCACGCTCCGGCGCGGTCACGTCTAGCACCTTCAAGCCTTCATCATCCACGATGAAGCCGTAGCGAAACTGTATGGCGACGGCGCGCGGATGCTTGAGCGAGGGCTGGCCGAACTGGCCCACTATTCGCGGGTGCAGCGGGTCGTTGAGATTGACGATGATTAAGGCTTTGTCCGTCGTGATGTAAGCGTACGTGCCCGCGATGGTGATGTTGTTCGCGCCGTCCAGCACGCCTTCTGGGTTGAAGGTCAGTTCGCGTTTGAGATAATTGTTCAAGGGGTCGCCGTCAAGGAGCGTGGCGGCGTTGACGAGTATCAGTCCCTCGTACTTGTCAACGACGTAGAGGTAAGCGTAGAGCGGGTGAATCGCCTGCTCTTCGTTGACCAGCTTCTCTCTTTCCTGGCCCTTTAATTGACGCGCGCTGTCGGGGTCTATCATCTTTCCATCGGTCGTCAGACGCCAGCGCGCGGGGTCCACGGCGAGGGTCGTCGGAGAAGCGACGGCGGTCGCGTATTTCGTCTTAACGTAAAACTTTTGACCGAAGGGCGAGACGGGCGCGGTCGTGATGCGTTCGGAAAATCCCTTCTGGTCAATCTGTGCCACGTCGTAGACGCGCAACCCGCCCTCGCCCGCCGCGACGTACAGGTATTCGCCGCGAAGCTGCGCGGAGAGCACGCGCGGATTGCCCGCGTGCTCGAAAGCAGTCTTGAGTTGGCGCCCGCCCTTCAAGAATTTTTCGTAGTCCGATGGATACGCGATTTTCTGCAAGCTGCTTCCGATGACGGCCTGCGGTTCCGTGTGCGCGGTGACGGAGATGGCTTCGAGCGCATCCCCGCTTGCGACGTAGACGTATTGGCCCATGAAGTTGACGAAGTTGGTCCCTTGCAGCATGAGTTGGGCCAACCACGCGTTGTTGTCGTTCTTTTCGGAGATGTGGCAATCGCTGCATTGCTTGGTCTCAGTCGCGCGCACTGTGTGCGGGACGTGCGTATTGAAAGTCTGTCCGGCGAAGCCTTCGGCTGAAGTGGTCTGCTGTTGAAAGTAAATCCACTCGCGGTTCTGGTTCTGCGAACTGACCAGCACGGCGGATGAAGAGCGCACGGGCGCGACGCGATTGCCCGTCACGGACCCGTCATGTCCGAGCATAAAAATGTCGTCACGCAGGACCTGAAAATTGTAGGTCGTAAAGTTTCTGGAATCGCCGCCCTCGTTATGACGATTCGGCATCCTGCGGTTGGCCTGCATGTTGAGATGACAACCGAAACAGCCCGTCACCCATGACGAATGACAGGCGAAGCAGGTCATCTGATTATCACGATGAGCGAGCACCTTCTCGTCCTTCGGCACCTCGCCCCACGTCAGGTTGTCGGTGCGAATGGTCTTGGCGTAGCGAGATTTCTCGCTGTAGTCGCGCGTCCCCGGCGTGATGGTGTCCACGGTCTGCTTGACGCGCCACCAGCGCCCCGGCTCGACCATAGAATTCTGTATGATGTCTCCCTTCTTCAACTCGACATCAACGCCCTTCTCGTCCTTCTTCTTGCGGTCTGCGCTCACGCTCTGGAAGATGGGCAACTTCGCGCCGTCCTTATCGCGCGTGCGGATTCTGGTGAGTTCAAAGCCCGCGAGCGGCTGTCCCTTGTCTGCTCTGGTCCTGGCGACGTTGCCCGTCGCGGGCGCTGCTGCCGGGCCGGAAGTGAAGAGCGTCGCGCGCTTGTTGATAGTCCCGTGGCAATCCACGCAGCCTATCTCAATCGCGGCGCGCGGTTCGTTATAGAGATTCCCGTCGCCGTGCGCGTCCTGTCGAAAATGGCAGTCCACGCAGTGCATACCCTTTTCCAGATGAATGTCGTTGAGATGCACCGCCTTCTTGAATTTATCCGGGTCATCCGCAGAGACCTTCTCGCCCTTCGCGTCGAGCATGTCTCCCTGGCGATTGCGTTTGAAGACGTAACGAAACACCCAGCCGTGGCTGTGAAAGTCCGCGAACTGCGTGCGCTTTAATTGACTATTAAACTCCGGCGTTCCCGTCTGGTCCAAAAATTCAGGGTCCGACCACTTGCCTCTTAATGAAGCGGCTTCGGGATTGCGATTGAGTTTCAACTGCTCTTCATCCTGCGAAGGATCGTGTTGCTCCGCAGGATACATCTTGCCGCCGTCCGTCTCGTTATCCCACCACGTCATGCCAAGGTATGAGGCGACCATGTTCGTGCCTGGATGCATGTGGCAGACCATGCATTGCGAGGTGGGGATTTGCAGCGTGAACTGATGCTTGATGGGATGCCCCGGTTCATTCTTCGGGATATTCGTATCACTCGTCTGCGAGCGCCCCTCGTTTCCCGCCGTGTGATAGAAGGCGGAGTGCGCGGCGTCCCTATCATTCGCGTAGACGACATGGCAGGCCGTGCAGCCGGAAGAGCGATAGTCGCCCGCATGGTCGTTCGTGCCCAGAAAGTTGAGCGTCGGGTCCATCAAGCGCGTCTTCTGCAATCCTAGATAGACAGGGTCTGTGCGATTATTGGTCCCGAAACCGCGCGGACTCAAACCCTTGTCGGGCTTACCTGGGTCTTCCTCCCTGTCCGGCAATCCGACTTCGAGCCGCCTGCGGCCTCCGCGCTCGAAGACGCGCAGGACATTGCCCGGCTGCGAAATCTCCCAGCGTGGAAGCGGGTCCAGAAATGCGAGCAAGCCCTTCCTGCGTATCTCTTCAAACGAAGGCTGCGGGACTTGAATCAATCTCTGCGGAGCGCCCGTCTCGCTGTAGCTCTCACCGAAGCGCGCGTCCTTGAGCGGAAAGCCGCCGTTGTTATAGAGCGCCGCGCCCCACAGCATCGCGCCGTGTCTCATCATGCTTGAGAGGGCCGCATCCGCTTCCTTGAAATGGCAATCGGTACTCCCGCACGTCTTTGCCGCGACACGCAGATCGCCCGGATTGATAAAGCGCACAAACTCCTGGCTCTCCCTGGCGAGCAGCGTATTGGTCCTTTCGGGATTCGCGCCCGTGCTCTTCCCGTCGCGCTTCCACTCGTTCGGGAAACGCGGTCGGACGTGGGCCAACATCTTGACACGCTCAATCTCCGACGGGTCGTCGCTCTCTTTTGCGGGCAACGGATTCCCGCCGTGACATGTCGTGCAAGTCAATCCGAGAGCATCCTTCCCATCCTTCGTCAACCCCGCCAACACTTCGCCCTGTGTGCTGTACCTGTGCATCGGCTCGATTTTGGAATGACAGGTGACGCATCCTTCCGTCTGCTCGACGGGCGCGGCGGCGGCGTTCGTCTGCTGCGCGGTGCTGCTGTTCGTGGTCGCACCCTGCGTCTGATTCGATAATGTATTCTTGACGACTGCCAAAGAGTTTGTGCTACTGCTCAGGGCGATGAGAATCAAGCTGGTCAGGACCATGAAGAGCAGGACCAGCTTGAAAGACTCTGCCCTGTGACGAGAGATAAGATTCACGCAAAGGCGCAAAGGCGCAAAGAAAAGCCGCGAAGCAAGAGAGCCGCTTAACAGAGAATCATTCACAGGAGAATCGCTCCACCCATTTGCGTCTGTTTTGCGCCTTTGCGCCTTTGCGTGAACCTGTTTTTCCATCGTCTTCTATACTGGTCCAAATAATACTACCATCGGATTTATCAGTGCTCCGCTGAACCCAACCTGATAATTTCGTCCCTCAATTTCGGATGGTCCTGTAGCAATCGCAGGTAACGCGCCTCGTCCGCTCCCGCCTTGGCGCGCATGATGGAGACCACCTTGCTCTTCTCATTCCCCGACCAGCGAGAGAGGCCCGGAATAAGCGCGAGCACTAACGCGAGATTCTCGAAGGCCGCGCGTTCAGGCTCTTTCCACTTCTCCGTTTGCACGCCGAGCGCGCGTGCGACTGCGGCCTCCGATGCCTTGCGTAGTCTCTGCGCGTCGCCGCCCGCGCGCTCAACCATGCGTCGCTGAACCGCTAGGCCGAGGTGGCGCAGGTGAAAGCGGTCCCAGTCGCCACGCGGCGTGTCTTGAGTCTCAAAGAGCACATGACCGGAGACAAGCTGGCTGAGCACTCTGTTTGAAGTGCGGTATCCCTGGCGCGAGGCTATCTTGCGCTCTTCAGCCTCCGTCGTCTTAATCAACGCGGGCTGGATGGGACGAAAACCGAGTTTGCGATAGAACCAGAACGCGCCGGACGCTAACCCCTCTTCGTTGATGTGGCCCAACTGGTACGGGTCCACGGAAAAGACCCTGACGCCGAGCAGTTGGCGTAGAAAGCGCAAGAGCCGCGCGTAAATCCACGCCGACTCGCCGTCTCGAAAAGTATAGAAGAGATTGAGGCCGACCTCCGTGCGCTCGAACAGAGAGAGGGCTTCGGCATAGCCGTGCGGCACGCCGTTCTTCGAGATGAGGGCCGCGTGATACGCCAGGTTCGGCAGGCGACGCGCGGGCGGCACGCCCCACACGAAGAGTTCAACGCCGCGCCCCGCGTCTCCCTTCCAGACGCGCGCCGGGTCGCCGTAAGTGTAGCCGTGCAATTCCCTGTAACGCACGGCCATCGTACTCCGTCCCAGGTCCAATAATTTCGCGCCCTCTGCGGGCGAGAGTTTGACGACTCGCAATGGCGGCGCGTCCAGTTCACCCGCGAGCGAAACGTCGCTCCGCCGGAGCAGTGGTCCCGCATGATAAAAAACCTCGCGCACGCGACGCTTTGTCAAAGTCCGCGCGGCTGTTGAACCGGAGACTTCCCAGCGCACCCAGAGCTTGAGTGAATCGAAGAGTTCGGCCTTCTCTTTTTCTGAAACCGGCAAAGGCTCGAAGCAGCGCACGAGCCACGCGAGGTCCGTTTCACTTCCGCCCTTCGCCGCGTGCAGCCATTCCAGGAAAGGATAGTAGGTCTCGACATACGAATCTTCTTCGAGGAGCGGAAGGAACCTCGACATCACCAGCGCGAAGCGTTCCTGCTGGTCGTAACCGTCCCAGTCAATCTCGACCTGTGTGGGATGCCGTCGAGCCAGGTGACGACAGATATCGTAGCTATAAGTAGTCGAGAAGGTCGTCCCCGCCACGCCTGAGACTTCAGGGTCCGTGAAAGGGGTGAGGTCCGCGCCCTCTTCTTTGAGTTTCTCAACGCGCTGTGTGAAGGAAGCGAGCAGGCTCTCAGTCTGTTTGAGAAGCGCGAGACTCTGCGGGTAGGCGCGCATGAAGAGCAGGATTTCATGAAAGCGTATCAGTTGCGCCGCATCCCTGAAATGAAGCCGCCGGAATTGGCCCAGCAATTTTCTCATGCCTGAGAGTGACGCAGCGCCTGACGGTCGCTTCGCTTCATCAAGCCTGTCTAAAAGTTTTTCGAGTGTGCTAGACGGCATAAGGCTTTTTACAGATTGAACGCTTTCTTCAGAAGATAAATTTCACCTGCGCGAAAAGAGAAAAGAGCGGCTTGCGCGGATTGATGAGCACGTCATCGGGCGTGCAGAAGTCGCCCAGGTTCGGCGGACAGTTGCGCGTGCGATCCGTGTAGATGTCTCGAAAGCCGCGACCCGTCTGGAGCATGGCAGCGCCGAAGGTGAACGTCACGTTGTTAATGAGAAACGGGCGATAAGCGACGCCGAGGCTGTAGTCAAAGCCTATGTCGTGGCGTATGTGATTCTGAAAGAGCACGTATTCGAGCGTCTCCGTGCGATGAAAGCGCAGGTAGCTGAGATTGAAAATGGCCTTGATGCGCTGCGTCACTTCGACATCCACGCCGCCGTTGTAGATGAAGATGCCGGGGTTGACGAAGTTGGCCTGACCCTGAATCTTGCTGCTGCGTAAGTTGGGAAGTACGCTGTTGGGCTGGACCAGCCCGACGCCCGTCTGCGTGAGGCGTATGCCCTCCCGATTCCAGAAGGAGAATTGCCCGCCGATAAAGTTCGGATCGTCGAAGATGGAATCAAAACCAGTGGCAACTCCGTCCGTCGGATTCTTATCGCCGGAGGCGAAGAAGAACGAACCGCGAAAACGGTAGTAATCTTTGTCAACCGAACCTTCGACCGCAGCCATGTGCGATTTGACGCGCACGCGACGCCCGGCAATCGGGTTGCGCTCGTCGCTGCCGAAAGCGAAATAGTAAGAGTGAGAGAGATTGAGCCGCCCGATGTGACCGTCGCCGCTGATGCCGAGATAGCCGACCTTGAGAGCGTGCGGGCGGACATCTCCGATGAGCGCGGGCCGGACCAGAAATCCGTTGCGGTCGTATTCTATACTGCGGCGGTCGTCGTTAAAGTGCAGGCTGCCTTGAATCGTGTAGCCGTGCTTGATGAAATCCTGTCGAAAAATGTTGGCGATGTAAACGTTCTGATGGCGCGTGTCGAGACGATTGAGGCCGCTGTTGGTGTCCTTCTCAAGCTGTGAAAAATAGGCGACGTTGAACTGGTAGCGATTGTTGGCGAAGTTGCCGAAGAGACGCGCGCCGAGGTTGTTGTCGGAAAAGATAAAGCCGCGAAAGTCCGAGACGAAGGGCTGGATGCCCGCGCGCAGGCTCATGAAATCATAGTTGGCGGAGAGGTCCGCGAGTTTCACTTCGACGAACGCTTCCTCGAATGAGACGTGCGTATCCGTGCGATTCGTGCCGCGCCGCACGTCTCTGTTGACGACGCCGTTTTCGCGCGCGTTGAGATAGTTGGGCACGCTGAAGGTGGGCGAAATTTTGATGGCCCAATCGCGCGGCTTAAAGGCCGTGTCGCCGTGGAACATCTCGAAGGTGAACTGTAAGGTCTCGCTCGCGGCGAGCGCTTCGGGTTGACCGAAGAACTCGGCGCTGCCGTTGCGCGCGCTGCTCACATCCGAAGGCTTCGGCGTGCGGTTCAATTCCACGGATGTGTTGCTGACGGCGGACAGGACCATAAATGTCTTGTTGCCGATGATGGGATAATCGCCCTTGAGGACGCTCTGGTTGTAAGGGTCGTACCAGCGGCCTTTCCTGAAGGGGATGTCGCGCCCGCGTGCTCCCTTATCGCCGTAGCGATCATATTCGGGAAAGCCTATGCGCCAGCGGTCGCGCACGGTGCGACGGTCGGGCGTCGTCTGTGGCTCCGACCCGACGCTCTTGTTTCCTGCGGAACCCAAGGGGTCGTTTATTGGACCAGAAGAGAGAGACGGCTGCTCCTGTTTCTCAACCTGAAAATCGAGCGGGGTGTCCTGGCCGCTCTTGACGATGACGTTCTCCAGGGTATCGCCGCGATTGACGGCGAAGGGGCCGTAGGTTTTATTCTTATCGAATTTCGCGTTGAAGGGCGCGTCAATATTGATGCGGTAAGCGCCCGCTTCGAGCATCAGGACGTAGCTTCCATCGGGCCGCGTGACGGCGCGCGTGACCTTGCTCGTGGTCTGGTTGGTGGCGGCGATGACGACCCACTGTTGGGGCGTGCCCGCCGCGTTGCGGACAGTGCCCGTGATGCGACCGCGTTTCTCTCCGAAGGCGTGCGGCGTGCTGAGGGTTAAGAGACCGGCGATGACGAGACAGATGACGATGCTGGTCCGTGCTCTCTCTGAGAGACGCGCGTAAAAGGAAGGCTTGAAAGTCTTGCTTCGATAACTCAGCTTTGTCATGGGCCAACCGGCGAACATTCAAGACAGACGAGCCGAGTGACTCATGCCCGGCCATGTGATGCGAGTGATGGCGTTGTAGCACAGGAACAAGAGGGAGGCAAGAGCAAGTAGGAAGTAGGAGGGATGAAAGAGAAATGATTCAACTTGAGTTACTATTCTTTCATCCTTCCGCCTTCATCCTTGAGTAGTGGATCAATTTGAGTTGAGTGAGAATGAAAGAGGCGTTCACCACCGCAGACACAGAGGACACAGAGGACGCACAGAGTTATTGAATTATTTTCTCTGTGCTGACTCTGTGCCCTCTGTGTCTGCGGTGGTGAATCACAATGTTCGATTCACTCAAGACTAAACTGAACCACTCCCCCTTGCTCTTCATTGACCTGTTGACAGATTCGGGGTACAAAGGCGCAGGACCGATGCTCTCGATGTTGAAGGCAAGCCGAACCAGATGAAACACACGACGGCTTCAAGACTGCTCAAAATTTTGCTTCTCTGCGCGGTGGTGCTTGCGCTGCTGTGCGCGTTTCCTCTGCGCCCCGCGAGCACGACCGCAGAGACGACGCAGAGGCCCGTGCTGGTAAGCGAAGAGACTTCGACGAGGGCCGTCGCTCTGGATTCGGTGACGCAGCAGCGAGAGCCTTTCGCGCTTACTTCTCCCGTCGAGTGGAGCGCCGACAGCCGCACGCGCATCATGCTCTTCGTGATGAACCTCTCTTTAGAACCCGGCGAGGGACCGTCCGCGTTGACGGTTGAGGCAGAAGACGGCGCGCACCACATCTATCCTTTGACGGTCGAGTATATTGGACCAGTGCCGGAACAGCCCTGGGCCAACTCCGTCGTCATGCGTTTGAACGACGAGATGAGTGACGCGGGAGATGTGCTGGTACGTCTGACCTATCACGGAGTGTCCAGCAATCGCGTGCGCGTAGGGATAGGGCACGTCGGCGATGGGCTACCCGATGATGTTGACGCAGTGCCGACGCCCGGTTCCGCAGAGCCTGGGCCGACGCCCGGCCCGAACGCGACCGCTGGCACGCTGAGCACAGTTGAAGTACAAACCATCATCACGCAGGCGGTCAACGCCGCCGCTCAATTGAATCGTCCGGTGACAATCTCCGTGACGGACCGCGAGGGCAACGTCCTCAGCACCTTCGCCATGACGGGCGCGCCCGCCAGCACGCAACTCCGCAGCACAGGGGTGCCCGGCAGAGGCTTGGAAGGAACTATCGTGCCGTCGAGCATCGCGGCCATCTCGAAGGCCGGGACGGGCGCTTTCTTCAGCACGGGCGGCAATGCATTCACGACGCGCACCGCTGGCTTTATCATCCAGGAGCACTTTCCGCCGGGCATCAACTTTCGCCCTGCTGGTCCATTATACGGCGTCCAGTTTTCTTCTCTGCCCTGCTCGGATATTAAGCTGCCGGGTCTGCCGCTCGGCCTCTCAGGCGATCCGGGCGGCTTGCCAGTTTACAAGAACGGCGCGGCGGTCGGCGGCGTCGGGATAGAGGGCGACGGCGTTTACACTGTGGACCGTGACCCGAAGGATACGGACCAGCCGTTTGAAGAGATAATCGCGGCGGCTGCCGTGCGCGGCTTCGAGGCTCCGGCACTCATACGCGGCGATAATATTCTGGTTGACGGAATACGCTTGCCTTACATCAACGTGGCGAATGCTTCCGCGCCCGCAATGGTCTCGCCGCTGCCCGGAAGTTTTCTGACGAGTCCGGCGATTCGCGGCGCGCAAGTCTCAGCCTTCATCCCGGCCAACGTGGGGGGCATCAGCGGGGAAGTTGATACTCGTTTCTTTCCGTTCACGGGCGCAGCCTTTCCTGTTGGACCGGATGCGCTGACCGCGACGGACGTGCAACGCATCATCGCGCAGGCGGCGCAGCAGTCGAACATCACGCGCGCGGCGATTCGCCAGCCGCTCGGCAGCAACACGCGCGTTTCGATTGCCGTGGTGGATTCGGAAGGAAACGTGCTCGGCATTTTCCGCACGATGGACGCGCCCGTTTTCGGCTTTGATGTCTCGGTCCAGAAGGCTCGCACGGCGGCCTTCTATTCCAACCGGAGCGCGGCCTCGCTGCTCAGAGGCTCAGGCTTTGGCGCTTACGTGGACCGCGCCGCCGTGGACGGTTTGAAGTTGGATGGCGCTGTCGCGTTCACAGACCGCGCGGGCGGATTCCTGCATCGCCCATTCTTCCCTGATGGCATAGATGAGACCCCGCCCGGTCCATTTAGTACGCCTATCTCGGAGTGGAGCGTCTTCAACGATGGATTGCAGGTTGATTTAATCAAGGCCAACCTCGTCGCCACGCTCGGCGGGATGAGCGGCCCCTGCACCGCGATTCCCAATCTGCCGAACGGCATTCAAATTTTCCCCGGCAGTGTTCCGCTCTATAAAAACGGCGTGCTCGTCGGCGGCATAGGCATCAGCGGCGACGGCGTGGACCAGGACGACATCATCGCCGCCGCCGGAGCCGTCGGATACGCGCCGCCCGTCGCTATCCGCTCTGACCAAATCTTCGTGCGCGGCGTGCGTCTCCCATTCCTCAAATTCCCGCGCAGCCCAAACCTCTAGAGTGATTCTCAATTGAGTGTGTGGAACAAGGCGTTCATCACCGCAGACACAGAGGACACAGAGACGGCACAGAGGCTTGCATGTCACTATAGCGAGTTGCAGTTGAGTGCGACTTTCTTCTTTGCGCCCTCTTTGCGCCTTGGCGCCTTGACGTGAAATTCTTTCTTGCTCATTAAAGCACGCACCCAAATGAAAACCGCTGTAAGTCTCTGTGCTTACTCTGTGTCCTCTGTGTCTGCGGTGATGAACGCCTTGTTCCAGACCCTCAATTGAGAACCGCTCTAGTGGATATATATGAGAGCCGGGGGCAAGCGTCAGCGTCGCCCCCGGTTATTGGTCCAGAATAGCAGCCGACCCTGAAAGGGTCGAAATGTGTTGGCATGATGAGGACCGTGGGCGTTGCCCACGGCTATCATATTCGGCCCTTTCAGGGCGCATACGTCCTTTCGGTCACTCTTTTTTCACTTGCGCGCGCAGAGAGGCAAGCGCGGGGTTGGATGGGTTGACGTTGGCGAGGCGTTCAACGGCTTCGCGTGCGCTCGCTTGGTCTCCCTTGCGGAGCGCGGCGATGGAGAGATTCTGCAAAGCCTTTTCGTGTCTCGCGTCAATCGTCAGGGCCTTACGGTATTCGTCAATCGCTCGTTCGTCATCCGGCGGGTGGCGTTGATAATAAGTATTGCCGAGTTCTGCATGAAGGTCCGCGTTGTTCGGTTGCTGGACCAGCGCGCGTTCGTAGGCTTGCGCCGCGCCCTTGAAATCGCCCGCGTCATACTTGGTGTCGCCCATCGCCGTCAACGCGTCAACGTCAGTCGGCTTGAGCGCGAGCGCGCGGTCAAGATAGAGCGTGGCCCTGTCATACGAGCCGAGTTGGTAGAAGGTGGCGGCGGCGCTCATCTGCGCGTCAAAGTCTCGCGGGCTGCGGTCGGCTGCGTCCATCGCTGCTTGCGCCGTCGCGTTGGATGCGACCGGCTCGCTGCCCTTCGCTCCGGCTGGTCCATTTATCTCGCCCGTGCTCGGATGGCCCGGCGGCAGAGGTCCGCCCGCTTGCGCCGGGTCCAGAGGCGGAGCGGGAAGATTGCTGCTCCTGCCTGCTTCCGCCTTCGGGACGTTCGCGGCGGGAGGCATACGCCCCACCGCGTTCGCGGCGAAGAAGCCCACAATGACTCCAAGGCATACCCCGCCGACCAGATACAAAATATTTTTATTCATGAGAGATGGAAAAAGATTAGCCTCCGGCGTGTGCGCGCGTCAACGATGAAGGGCAGTGGTTTAATTTGGTCTTAAGCGTCTGTGACAGTAAGATTCACCACCGCAGACACAGAGCGCACAGAGTCAACACAGAGGCTTGACTTCTTTTCTCTGTGCGTCCTCTGTGTCCTCTGTGTCTGCGGTGGTAAACGCCCCTCTCATCCTCACTCAAGGCACATTGAACCACGACTCGACGGAGAAAAACCTTGAAAGAGTCAGTCAGCCTTGCTAACGTGTCAACAGCCCTTGCGTAACTGACAATTGGTGGTTGATTGATACGGCGAGACACTGAAAGGTAGTTGGAGCATGCGTTTGAATCAAGGCCATTTCATCAGCGCGGTCATACTTGCCTCGTGCTTCTTGATTATTGGTCCTCTCATGGCGCAGTCCGACTCCACCACCCCGCAGGCGACGCCGGAGCAAACCCCGCCTTCGTCCGCGCGCGTCGTCTCCGCGCTCAGGATACGCGCGTGGCCCAAGTTGAACGGCGAGACGAAGAGGCTGGACCGCAAGCGTTTCTTTCTCATCAAGGGCAGCCTCGAAGAGAATCGCGCTCTGATAGAGAAATTCAACCAGGCTCCGACGCTCTCGCGCGACTGTTACTATCGCGGCATAGGGGCCAGCGAGGCTTTGATTAAGTGGTTGATAAAAGGCGACTGCGATTCCGTCTATTGCCGCGAAGTCTCTGCGGAAGACGTATCCGGCAGCGAGGCGGTGCCCGAATTTCAGTTGGCCTATGCGCGCGGCCAGAAAGAGTTCGGGAGTCCTGACCTGGCCCTCAAATGGCTGACCGTCAATTTGCGCGACGAGATTAGAAACGGATTCTATAAGCGAGAGCAGGAGACCTTACGCGCGCTGGTCACGGGGGCGGAAACCTTGTCGAAGGCGAAGGTCCAGTCCGTCATGACGGACCGCAAAGGCTCCGCCTACTTCACCGACATAGAGCCGGGCGCTTACGTCGTCTCGAATCTGGTGCCGACGGAAATCGGCAACGTCAGCATTCTCTGGAACTGTCAGGTCGAGATTAAGCCTGTGGAATTATCCATCGCCATGAAAAAGACCCTGACGCTGACGAACGACAAGAGCGCGCCGAAGAAGTGCTTCGTCGAAAGGGAGCTTCCCGCTTGCCCCACACAGGGCAAGTGACGCTGGCTGCTAGGGAGGGCTGCTCGCTGGTCCAATAATGAAACGTCGCATGATCACCATCTCGCTGCTCGCTCCACTGGCCCTCGCCATGTTCGCTTACCCGCGTCTCTCTTCGACCGCGCGCATCTTTCAAGACAGACGCGCGCGCAGTAGCAGGCCCGCAGCGCGGCGCGTGATGCCCGCGCCGACGGGCAGGACCGCGCCGGACTATTCCAGATTCTCGCACCGCAGCCGCAGCCACCAGCAAGCATGCGCGACCTGCCACGAAACTCCGACGCCCAACTGGCGCGCGGCGCGCGGCTTTCCAGACATCGCGGATTATCCCGGACACGAATCCTGCGTCAGTTGCCATCGCCAGCAATTCTTCAACGGAGCGCGGCCCGCCATCTGCACCATCTGTCACACTAACTCGTCCCCGCGCAATGACCTGCGCTTCGCCTTCGGCAAGCCCAGCGCCGCGCATCAGGTCGCCAGAGCGCCGGACCTGCGACAGTTCACGATAGAGTTTCCGCACGACAAGCATCAGGACGTGATAGCCACGCTCTTGCACACTCCGATGCACGCGCCAATTGTGCGAGAAGAGACGACGTTTGTGCCCGCATCTTTCAGTCTCAAGCGCGGCATGACGGATGACAGGAAAGCGCAGTTCAACAATTGCACGATCTGCCACGAGACCAACCGGAGCCGGCCCGCACCGCCAAAAGGAGGCTGGCCCGGCGCATTCGTGCCCGTGCCTGAAACCTTCAAGACCGTCCCCGCTTCGCACGCTTCATGCTTTAGCTGTCACTGGAAAAGCCAGCCGCCGACGAAGGACGATTGCGCCGGTTGTCACACGCCTGCCGCCGCCTTCGTCCCGCAAAGTTGGCCCACACGCATCTCCGCCAAATTCATACATGAGGGCGGTGGACCAAACAAGGATCACATCGCGGAGTGTACGACCTGTCATATCAACATCACGAAGGCGAGCACGCTGCGCGGGCTGAAGCCGGATGTGCCCATCGCCGCCTGCTCCACCTGTCACAACAACGACATGCAGGGCAACACCTACAAGCAGATTACGACGATTGAGATGGAATTGGACCAGTTTGAGAAAACACGTAGCTGTACCTACTGCCACACGCCGGATGTCGGGCGCAAAGATGCTCCGCGCAGTCACTGCCTGTCCGTCGGCTGGCCCCTCACGAAATGCTTGAACACCAAATGAGCCGCGCGCGACAGCAGAATCGCTCGACGAACGCGAGCGACGAACAACTTCGCTCCTCGCAGGGGAAGCGCCGCTTGCTCTCGCTCTTCGTCCTCCTGCTCGGAAGCGTCGCCTTCTTCACCAACATCATCGCCCACGCGCGCTGGCCCAACCTCTTTACCGGACCATTAACGACGACGCAGGAACGTGACCGAGACTATTCCAACTTTTCTCACGGCAGCCAGCGTCACGCCTCGCTCGATTGCGCCGCCTGTCACCATCGCGGCGATAATGCCGCGCGTCCCACCTGGCCCGGCCACAAAGATTGTACGGGGTGTCATCTGGATCAGTTCGTCACGCCGAACATCCCCATGTGCGTCATCTGTCACACGGATGTCAACGGGCGCGAAGCCCCGCTCAAAAATTTCCCGGAAAAATTTAAGGAGAGCTTTAACGTCAAGTTTGACCACGCGCAACACATGGCGGAGGGCGCGCGACCCGGAGAGGGCTGCGCCTTCTGCCACGACCGCCCGTTAAGGCGCGGCGTCGCCTTCAACATCCCAAGCGGGTTATTGAACGCACACGGCAAGTGCTACACCTGCCACACGCCCGGCAGCCAGACTTTCAACGGGCGCGAGATGGCATCCTGCGGCGCTTGCCACGACCGCGCCCGTTACACGCCGACCGGGACCAACGCCCGCGCCTTTCGCGCCAGCTTCAGCCACGCGGCGCACGGCCCGCGCCAGCGCCTGGGCTGCACGGATTGCCACAACCTGCTCGCGGGGCTTCCGCAATCGAGGCAGGTCACTTCGCCCGCCACCGCCGAACACTTCAACTCCGGGCGCGCGATGAGTTGCATGTCTTGCCACAACGGAAAGCGCGCCTTCGGCGGCGACCTCAACTTCAAAGACTGCCGCCGCTGCCATACTGGACCAACATTCCGCATGACGGGGTAAGTCTGGAGTCTCGGAGTCTGGAGTCAAAAGCATTCGTCTTTGACTTTCTCGGTTGTCTTTTAATCTGAAACCTCAAACCTTAAACAACAGAGATTATTCTGACTCTTGACTCTTGACTCTCCCGTGTGTGGACACTAAGATTCTGTGCGGGAAGCCTGGGTTATGCGTGCCGGATATTCATCCGAAGCGGGGCTTCCTTTTTTGACGCGACTCGCATCGAAGAGGTTGATGGCGCTCTCCCCTCCCGTCTCCGTCTAGGTTGTCCCGGTTGATTTAAATGTAAGGGAAGGTCAAAGATGAAATTAGCAATCGTTCTGGCAACCGTGTTTGCTTACGCGACCCTCTTGGTGTTTGGTCATGGACCGGCCACGCATGCGACCGGAGCAACGCCGCAGGAAAAAGAGAGTAAGACGCAGCCGAAGGCAGTCACGCTGGATAAGGACAGCCAGTCCGACAAGTGGGGCGAGGTGGCCTTCAATCACGAAAACCACGCCACCAAAAACTACAGCCCGGACGGGACCAAGCCCATCGGCTGCATCGAGTGCCATCACACGGACCAGCCCCCCGCAGGACTCAAAGCGCCCCTCAAGACATCCGAGAGAAACGCCGTCCTCACCGCAGACCTCTTGAAGACTCCCGACGCGGCCCCCGTCAAGACCTGCCGCGCCTGTCATCTACAGGTCGGAGACGACACCAAGGCTCCCCCCGTCGTGACCTACACAGACAAACCCAATCCCGTCAAGCTGACCAACGACAACGCGTACCACATCAATTGCAACACCTGCCACGACGCCGCGATGAAAGCCAGGCCAGCCCTCAAAGGCAAACTCGGCGGCTCCGGCCCGCAGGACTGCGCCCTCTGTCACAAACAGGTCGGTTAACTCTCAGACAAAAATTCCATCAAGGCCGCGCGAGGCATTTTCAAACACACATCGCGCGGCCTTTCATGTTGGACCACAAGCTAATCTGTCTAACGTTTATTGCGCCCTGACCGTCATCAGCGATGGATTCCAGTGGCGGCGGTCCTGTGTGTGTTGGACGTGGCAGGAGGTGCAGTTGGGGGCGTCTGCGGCGATGAGGGTCTGGCCGGTCCGGGTGTCAGTTTTGCCGTTGTGGCAGGCGGCGCAGGTGGTGCGGGGGGTGTCGCGGTCAATAGGGTTGAAGGTCTGGTGACAGCTTGAACAGGACATCTCGCCTTCTTTGTTGGCGGGCATGGCGGGAGCGGCTTTGATGCGGTAGAGGTGTAGGGCGTGAAATTGTTTGCTGCGCCACTGGTCGTCCGTGTCTGTGGGCGCGCGTTTGAAGTTTATCCCTTTGAGGGACCAGGCGGTTTCGTCCAGTCCTTTCCAGGTCCATTTATTATCGGTGACGGGATAGCCGAACGTGCCGCCGTGCGGTGTGCTGACAGCGTGACCGTTATAGAGCCTCTTATTATCGTTGTTGTGACATTGCGTGCATGTTTGAAGGGCCGCTGGCGCTGGCTTGAAGGCTGTGCCCCTGTGCTCCGCATGGCAGGAGGTGCAGCCGATGCCCGCCGCTTGATGTTCGGGGATGACGGTCGCCACGAACATCCCCTGCGGCTGGCCGCTGGTGTCATGGCAGGAGGCGCAGTTGGCTTCCATGCTGGCCTTTGTGGCCTGCGTCGTGTGGCAGGTCATACATGAATTGGCGTTGGGGACTTTGGCGATCATCAATGTCTCATTCATCGTCGGGCGTGCATGAGCGTCGGAGAGAGGCGCGGGCGAGAAGGCCGAAGCGTACCAGCGCGTGGCGAGGAGGGAGAGAAATCCTATCAAGAGTAATGCGGCGATGCCGCAGAGCAGGATAGAGAAATGCCACTTGTGGAGGAGGTCCGTGGTTCGTTTCCATCTATGCCGTTCGAGGCCGCGTGCGTTCAAGACGGAGCGTGGATAGAGCAGCGAAGGGCGGAAGGCTTTGGCTTTCTCCTGTATGCGGAGCAGCCAGATGTCCAGCATGTGCGTAGACTCAAGCGCGGGTGCTTTGGCTTTCGGCGCGGGCGGCTTCTTCTTCGCTGGCTGAGCCTGCCCCGTGGGCGGCTCTGTCGTGGGTGGCTGCTCCGCCAGCGTTGGAGGTGCGGGCGCGATTAGTGGTCCGGGAATCATTCCGGCCCTGGCGAGGAGTTCTTCCAGGTTGGGCAATTTCTGGGTGGGCGCTTCGGGGTTAATCTGCTTGATGTCGTCCGCCTCGTAACCGAGCAGGCGCTCGACCCCGATGGTCAACGCGTCGTCGCTATGGCCTATCACCAGCACGTAGAGACCTAGGAGCAGGACATCGCCCGTGGAGAGCGGGACTTCCTCTTTCGCATCTATGAGACTGCCATTGATGAGAAACGGATTCGAGGCTTGCAGATTAAGGATGCGAAACTTTCCGTCCACCTTCCTGATGACGGCCTGAAGCCTGGAGACGGATTGATGGCTCAACTTCAGTTCGCAATTCATCCCGCGACCGATGAGCAGACCGTCCGTGATGTATCTCCCACGGTCCCGGTCCAGATCGTCGCGTGTGATATAGAAAGTGCTCGGTGTCTCCATAAAAGGGCCGTCCGGTCCAACCGCAGAACGTGACGAGAGAGAGACTAGCGCAACCTGAAGAGGTAGACCTGAATAATATGCACGATCATCAGGGCCAGCATCAGCGAGGTGGAAATAATGTGCGGTGGAATCCAGAGCTTGAGCAGCCTGTGAAGATGGATGAGCGAATCCGCGCGCCGCATCGTGACCGTGATTTCGATGGCATCCCGCAATCGCTCGCGCAGGTCTTTATCCTCAAGGCTCTCTAGCTCAGGCTTAAACTCTTCGCGCGCCGCGTCCAGCAACGTCCTCAAACTCTCACGCCGCAAATACTGCCTGAGCAGATAGCGCATCGTGTGAAAACGCGGGCGCACCTTGCCCTCTACGAGAACGCGTAGCTGGTAATCATCCCGGCCCTGCTTCATCAGTTGGTCCAATTGTTTCGCCAACTCCTGACGACGCTGGACGAGGTCTTCAATGAGCAGCGGCTCTTCCTCTATGCTCGTCATGATGCGCGGGACGGCGTAGTAGCAGGCGATGCCGAAGAGGCCGGAGAGGAGCACCGCGTCGAACGAAAAATAGAGAGAGGCGGTGAGCCAGCCGCCGAGGGATGTTCCCGCGTGGACCAGTAAAAGAATCGCCGCGACGACTCCGAGGTAGACGTGCGCCAGCATCCAGTAACGCAAAGGGCCAGCGCGATGCCTGTAAATCTTCTTGCGCAACGGATACAGCATAACTCCGGCGATGCCTGTCAGGCCCGCGTAGCCCGTGGCCCAACGAATGGTCCAGGTCGTGTCGCCGAGTTGCGCGTTGAGATCGTAAGCGTGTTGGACCAGAAGCCAGAGCGTATACGCAATGAGCGCGAACGTGGCGAGCAGACCGGCGAGATGGGTGGCCTTTGCGAGTGGGTCCGATTTGTGTATGTTGCGTCCCGCCGCGTGCTTCTCGTCAACGAAGATTTTCTGGCCCAGCGTGCTTTCGATTTCGCTGAAATACTCGCGCGGGTTGACGCGCACGAGCGCGCCCGTCGGGCAGTTTTCCTCGCAGGAGTAAGCCTTCCTGCGTCGCTGCTTGCCGAGAGGGTTGAGCGGCGTATTCTCGCAAAGGTTGCACTTGACGGCGATGATGGGAACCTGCGCGGGCGGCTTCGCCTTCGTCTCCACATCGTTCGCGGATTTCGCTTCGCTCTCCTGACTGGCCGGAGCGGGTCTGGTGTCGGGCGCGTGATTGATTCCGGCGGCGTGGTGTGATGCGCCCGGAGCGGGCACGCCCGGAATCATGGAGATGGCGTCGTACGGGCATTGATTCGCGCAACCCAGACAGCCTATGCAAATCTCCACGTTAATATCAATCATGCCCTGATGGTCACGAAAGACAGCGCCGGTCGGGCAGTCCGTCAAACATTCAGGGTCGTGACACTGCATACAGACTTGCGGCGAGAGCACATGCTGTATTTTCTTGCTGCCGGGTTTGACGGGCCGCTCGATGTGTATGCCGCGCCGCACGAGGCGCGAGTGGCCGTGGACCTGATGACACGCGAGCGAGCAATTGCCGCAACGTATGCACTTGTCCATGTCCATCACGAGCAGATTTTTGCCGTCAATGACGCCGGTCGTAATCTCGCTTTTGATGGCAGACTTTTGCAGCGCCGGGTCTGAGTTCGCCGTCGGGAACGACTTGTTTCGCGCGACATCCAACTTGCTGTCGAAGGACGAGAACATATCGAAAGTTCGCAACACCTTGTCGAGCAACGGGCGGTCCTTCATCAACTCTTCGATATTTATTTCCAGCGTCTCCGTGCGCGACTTGACCGTTACGTTGTATTCCCAGACGCTCTGTGTATTCTGCCAGTCAAGCCCGAGACAATTGCCCGTCCCCAGAAAGTCGTACTCCCCAACAGGCTCGCCCGTTTCCATCTTCTCTTCCGCCCAGTCCTCCGTCCTCTCCTCCGTCCTCTCTATGCTCTCCGGTTTCGATGCACCGCCCGCCGTCGCGCCGAACTCGCGTTGGACCCAACCCTCTTTAATCAGGATGATGGATTGAATCCGTTCTCCCCTGCGACAGAGGATGTGATGCTTGCCGTAGACGGAGACGTGCGTCGCGTCCTTGAGCATGGCAAACTCTTGCGGGCTGAACGCTTCCTGCGTCACATCCTGAACCTGCTTGATGAGATATTGAAAACTGCGGTTGCGATATTTTTTATCAAGCTCGTCTCTGAACTTGGAGAGTTTGCGTAAAGGCTCAAGCGCGGGGCGCGCGACTTCTAAGACGACCGCATCCGGCTGGCCCTGCGGAACGGAAATCGTCGCGTTGCGCTCCGCGTCCGAGAGCAGGGACATCTCACCGAAAGGCTCTCCCGGATGAAGCTCGAAGAAACGCCTCGCGCCCGTGTGGTCAGTGATACAGACTTCGAGACGGCCTTTGACGCCTATGTAGAGTTTGTTGCCGTCGCGGTCGCCCTGGTGCATCAACTCTTCGCCCGCGCGGTACACGGCGAGGCGCAAATACGGATCAACCCAGATGCCCGTCTTCGGGTGATGATGGCCTTCCAGGAGATGCGCTATTTCAATCTTGGTACAATGTTTGGGCTTACCGTTTTCTTCCTCAAGCAGTTCGGAGAGAATGTCCAGTTGCGGGAGAACCTGTCGAACGGCGTCTGGTTCTGTGATTTGAAGAGGCATAACGTTTGACTATTCTTTGAAGATGCCACATGGGTGAGCATGGTAAAAGTGTATAAGATTTAGTTAGAGCAAGGCTCACGCGTAATCTGCATCTCAATTTATACTACTTACCCGCCAAAATATAAACTATCGAAACCCGCATCATCGCGGCCTCTTTATATTTGCAAAAGTGTAACTCATGTCAGTACCCCCCCCTGCGGCAGCGGGCGGGTTCCTACATTGGCAAGACCCGCCCGCTACCGCAGGCGGTACTGACATGAAACGGCTGTAGATGTGGAGCGGCATTGACTCCTCGTCACCGTGCGGGAATACTGTGAGCAGGAATTAATATTATGACCCTCTTCATCATCGTCTCCATCATCGCCGCCCTGATTGCGATAGCGGCCTACCAGGTGGTCATACATAAATATTACTGGGGACCCAAAGGCCCGCCGCCGAAGCAGGACCAAAATAAAGACTCACGCCGGAAGTAGCCGGACGCCCGCTGATAATTACTGCCTCAAGACACCATCTTCTGTGATAGGCTTGTGCCGAGATGGCGTTGGACGACGCGAGACCAGTGCAGGACGGCGCGAGCGATCATAAATTCTGGTGGCTCATCGCCGGGCGTCTCGCCGCCGCCGTCATCCTTCTCATGGCGAGCACGATCTGGACGCATGCCGCCTTCGCAGACCCCGGCGGAGACCTCTTGCGCGGCACGCTCCCTATCTTTCTGGTGGTCGTCGCGCTCTCACTCGTCTACGCCCTCGCCCTCCGCTTCGTCGGCTACAGGAAATATCAGGTCAGCGCGCAACTGCTTGGCGACCTGCTCCTGGCGACCTGGCTCGTGTGGGTCACAAACGATGTTCATTCGCCTTACACGGCTCTCTACATCATCCTCATTCCGCTCGCGGGCGTCTTTCTTGGACCACGCGGGGCGCTTATCACTTCCGTCGGCTGCGTCATCGCCTTCACAGGCATTATGATTGCCACGGCGACCGGGTTGGTAACGCCGTTCGCGCGCGTCGTGGCGGAAGATTCGACTTCCAAAATCATCCAGAGCATCGGCCTTAACGACATAGCCTTTCTCGTCGTCGGACTGCTCACGGCGAGACTGACGGAGAGACAGTCTCGCTATGATGTGCGACTGAAGGCCACGACGCAGACGCTGGCCAACCTGCGCGCGCTGCACGAACGCATCGTCGAATCCATTCGCTCCGGCGTCGTCACGACGGACCTGCATGGACGCATCTATACCTTCAACGCGGCGGCGGAAGAGATTACAGGCTACACGCCCGCCAGCGTACGCGGGCAGGACGCCTCCATCCTCTTCGGCTATCTCAAAGAGCAGATAGAAGAGTCTATGGGCGCGGCGCGCAGCGGCGAGACCAGCCCGCGATTCGAGGCGGAGTGCCTGACGCCCGACGGCCTGCGCCTGCGCCTCGGCTTCAGCATCTTCCCGCTCTCCGCCGAATCTGGCGAGACGACGGGTCTCGTCATCACCTTTCAAGACTTGACGCAGGTCCGCACGCTCGAAGAGACAGCACGGCGGCAGGACCGTCTCGCGGCGGTCGGTCGCATGGCCGCCTCCATCGCGCACGAAATCAGAAACCCGCTGGCCGCCATGCGCGGTTCGATTCAACTCCTGCGCTCGGAGATGAACGGCGATTCCTCGCAGGCCGAATTGATGGAGATAGTCCTGCGCGAATCAGACCGCCTCAATCGCATCATCACGGACTATCTGACTTACGCGCGCCCGCGCGCACACGTCCTCGTCAATGTGGACGTGAGCGAACTGCTGCACGAGACGTTCACGCTCTTGCGTAATAGTCCAGAGATTCGCACGGGCCATGTCTTGGAAGAGGACTTGCCGGAAACGCCCGTCGTCGCCTACGCGGACGCCGCGCAAATCCGCCAGGTCTTCTGGAACCTCGCGCGCAACGCCCTGCAAGCGATGCCCGACGGCGGCACACTGCGCGCGGAACTCCAACGCAAGCCGACGGGGAGACTCCGCATCACCTTCGAGGACACGGGGCGCGGGATGACTCCCGAACAGGTCGAACATCTCTTCGAGCCTTTCTCTTCAACGACCGTTGGCGGGACCGGACTCGGACTCTCCATCGTCTATCAAATCATTCGCGATCATGGTGGTACAATCAACGTGCGCAGCCGTGAGGGTCACGGCACGACGATTACCATTGAGTTACCAGGGGAAAGGCAGGAGCCAGGAGCCAGGAGCCAGGAGCCGGAAGAAGAAGTCGGGAGACAGAATGGATAGACCCGTATCCAGAAGCTTTGAAGACCTGATAGTTTGGCAGAAGGCGCACAAGTTTGTTCTCTCTGCTTATAGCTATACTGATAGTTTCCCCCGGAAAGAAATCTATGGATTGACTTCACAATTCAGGCGCGCAGCGGTTTCCGTACCTGCTAATATTGCCGAAGGCTACAAGAAAGGAGTAGGACCGATAAATCTCGCTTTATGAACATCGCGCAAGGCTCTCTTGAGGAATGTAGGTACTACTTAATTCTGGCGAAAGATTTAGGCTATGGTGATATTTCACAACTGATGCCTCAACTTGAAGAAGTCAGTAAACTGCTGGAAAAATATAACGCGGCGATTCTGGCTTCCGGCTCCTGTTTCAAATTATGTCTAACATTCTTATAGTAGACGATGAGCAGAGCATGCGGCAGCTTCTCACGCTGGTCTTTGAGCGTGTGGGGCATCGCGTGCGTGTGGCGGAGAATGGGCGGCGTGCGCTGGAGTTGTTGCGCGCGGAGGCTGCGGAACTCATCCTCTCCGACATCAAGATGCCGGACATGGGCGGCATCGAACTCCTGCGCGCGGCGCGCGAGATGTTGCCGGATGTGGCCGTCATCATGATGACCGCCTTCGCCACGGTCGAGACGGCGCGCGAGGCTTTCAAACTCGGCGCTGACGATTTTATTCAGAAGCCCTTTGAAGAGATCGAAGAGTTGAAACTCATCGTCGCGCGCGCGCTCGAAAAGCAGCAACTCAAGAAAGAGGTCGAGTCTCTCAAGACGGAAAAAGAGGCGCTCATCAAAGAGCAGCGCGAGCGCGGCGCGCTGGGCAATATCATCGGTCGCTCCGAGCGCATGCAGGCCGTTTACCAGATGATCGAGACGGTCGCAGAGGTCCAGTCAACCATCCTCGTGACGGGCGAATCAGGGACGGGCAAGGAACTCGTCGCGCGAGCCATTCACAATCTCAGCCCGCGCGCGGACAAGCCCTTCGTCTCGATTAACTGCGGCGCGTTCACCGAGACGCTTCTCGAAAGCGAACTCTTCGGTTATGTTCGCGGAGCCTTCACCGGCGCGAACACCAACCGCAAGGGTCTCTTTGAAGCGGCCAACAAGGGGACGATTTTTCTGGACGAGATAGGCGAGATGTCTCCGGCGATGCAGGTCAAACTGCTGCGCGTCCTGCAAGAGAGAAAGGTCAGGCCCGTCGGCGCGCACGAAGAGTTGGAAGTGGACACGCGCGTAATCGCGGCCACCAACCGCGACCTCGCGGCGATGGTCAAGGACAGCAGTTTCCGCGAAGACCTCTTCTATCGCATCTCCGTCATCCCCATCGAACTCCCCCCCCTGCGCGAAAGACGCGAGGACATCTCCGACCTGACACAGCACTTCGTCCACAAGTTTTGCACGCTCACGGGCCGCAACCTGACCATCAGCGAAAAAGCTTTGCGTCTCCTCGAAGCCTATTCCTGGCCCGGTAATGTGCGCGAGTTGGAGAACACTATCGAACGCGCCGTCGCGCTCGAACGCACCGAGGCGATTCAGCCGGACCGCCTGCCCGAACAGGTCGCCAACTTCAGCCCCATGCGCGTCGCCGCCGCTTTTGATCTTCCGCCCGACGGCATCAACATCACGGCGCACCTGGACCAGTTAGAAAAAACTTACGTCCTCGAAGCGTTGGCCCGCACAGGCTATAGCCAGTCGCGCGCCGCCGAACTTCTTCATCTCTCCGTGCGTTCCCTGCGTCACCTGCTGGACAAACACGGCATCCGCAATCTCACCGCGCAGATGCGCGAGGACCGGCGCGGACTGGAATCCATCCCGCGCCGTCGCGCGACAGACCCCGAACCACGCCGTCGCGCAGACGACTTCCCGACCGACGCCTCCAAACACGCCAGCGGCGGAGAAGGCTAGAGACTAGAGGTAAGAGGCTAGTAAAACGTGAGTTCGACGCAAGAGGCTGACTGACAATCCGTCTGTGCCCTGCAAGGCAACCTGTGAGAGCCGGGTGCAAGCCGCAGCGTCGCCCCCGGTAATCTCAACACCACACATGACGACCCTGAAGGGGTCGCACCTTCAACGTTGAGGTGCGACCCTTTCAGGGTCGAATTCTATTCTGGACCAGGAACCGTGGGCGCTGCCCCCGGCTCTCACATGTATCCACTGGCGTGGATAAGCTTGAATGATGTGCTCTGCCTGATGTCTAACTCACGTTAGTAAAGAGCAGTGGTCTTTTACTAACCTCTCACCTCTGACCTCTCACCTCTAGCTTCCAGCCTCTAGCCTCCAGCCTCCAGTCTTTGCCGTAAACCGTCACAGGGCGGGTGCCGGAATTTGTCAGGTTACGTTTTGTGTCACCGCGAGGCGCGCACGGCCCCGTAGATTTCCCGCCAAAAAGTGAGCCATCACGCTCATTTCCTCAGGTTTTTTTCCGGCTTTCGGTCACGGCACGCGGCTTGTAAAGCTCTCCGGCGTGACATCGCGCCAGTGCGCGGCTTGCGAGCCTGAGACGACAGCCTGCGGCGCGAGAATGATTACCAACCAGTTACCTACTCTTTAGGAGCACCCGAACCAAATGCAACAGAAAAAAAGCCAGAAAGGCTTCTCTCTCATCGAGCTTTTGATCGTGGTTGCGATTATCGGCATCATCGCCGCCATCGCCATCCCGAACCTGCTCTCCTCGCGCCGCGCAGCGAATGAAGGTTCAGCTATCGCCAGCATGCGCATTATCCACAGTTCCGAAGCGAGCTATCAAGCGACCGCTGGCAATGGTGTCTACGGCGACCTCGCCGCGTTGCAGAGCCAGAGATTGATTGACTCGGTGCTCAACGCTGCGACCATCGGCAGCGCCAACGCCAAGAGCGGCTTCCAGTTCGTCGCCACCCCGCTGGCTGCGACCGCCGCTGCGCCTGTTGGCTTTGACGCCGGATGCCAGCCTCTGATTCACACGACAACCAATCCCGTCACTGGCACGGGCACTCGCAGTTTCACTACCACTGAAATCGGCATCGTGTATGTCACGACCGGTCTCACTCCGCCAGCGATAGTCCGCGATACACGCGTGCCATCCGGTGCAGCGAAAATTCTCGACTAGGCTTGATGCTGAGTCTCTCTCTTCAATCTCTTCACCTTAACCATATTTAGGAGCTTACAAACAAATGCAACAGAAAAAAGGCCAAAAAGGTTTCTCCCTGATCGAACTTTTGATCGTCGTCGCGATTATCGGTATCATCGCCGCCATCGCTATCCCGAACCTGCTCTCCTCACGTCGCGCCGCGAACGAAGGCTCAGCCATCGCCACGATGCGTATCCTCCACAGTTCCGAATCAACCTATAAAGAGACGAGCGGCAACGGCGTGTACGGCGACCTGACGGCCCTCGGCAACGCCAAGTTGATTGATACAGTCGTCGCTGGCGCAGCCGTCGGCGGAGCCACTGCCAAGAGCGGCTACCAGTTCTCGGCGACCCCGATTGCGGGCGACACCACTCACCCCGAGAGATTCGACGCCAAGGGCCAGGCACAGACGCACACCAGCACCAACCCTGTGCTCGCCACCGGCACACGCGCTTTCTCCATGAGCGAGACGGGCGTCATGTTTGTTGATACGACCGCGACTCCCCCGGCGTTGGACCCCGACAACCGCACCGCCGCCGCGCCTGCCAAGGTCCTCAACTAAAAAGCTCACGCGCCCGCAGGGTCGCAAACTTAACTCCTCAACGCGGGGGCCGTGGCGTCAAGCTTCAGCCCCCGCCTTTTTTTATCTCAGGTCCAAAAATTTATTTACCATCAGGAGGCCGGACGCCTTACAATGAGCGAAGACGTACTCATCGCCAGCGCAGGACCACTCGAAGGCACAATGAAGAATGATTCGCTGCCACGCCAGCTGGCGCGCATCGCGACCATCGCGCGCAACGCTTTCCGCGAAGCCGTCCGCGACCGCGTGCTCTACAATCTGGTCCTCTTCGTGCTGCTCCTGACGACCGGAGCGATTTTTCTGGGCGAACTGTCGGCCTCTCAGGAGACAAAGATTATCGTTGACTTAGGCTTGAGCGCGATGCTGGTCTTCGGCGCGTTCATCGCCATCTTCGTCGGCGTCGGGCTGGTCTACAAAGAGATCGAGCGCCGCACAGTCTACGCGATTTTCGCCAAGCCCGTCGGGCGCGGCGAATTTCTCATAGGCAAATACCTGGGCCTCTGCCTGACGCTCCTCGTCAACGTCGCTGTGATGGGCGCTGGCGTCTCGCTCGCGCTGCTCTACGTGCGCGGAGGCTGGGACCCGCTCATCCTCAGCATCTGGCCCGCAGTGCTTCTCATCTACATCGAATTAATGGTCCTGACGGCGGTCGCGCTGCTCTTCTCTTCATTCTCATCACCGGCGCTCTCGGCCCTGCTCGCCTTCTTCACTTTCATCATCGGTCACTTCAGCGCGGACTTGAAGACCTTCGCCGCCTCGACGGGCACGCAGAGCGCAAAATGGTTCTTCGCCGCGCTCTTTTACCTGCTGCCGAATTTTTCCAACTACAGTTTCATCACGCCCGCCGCGCACGGGCAGACGCCGACGGCTTCCGCCATCTGCGCCGCGCTGCTCTACGCGGTCGTGTACGTCACCATTCTTCTCTCGGCGGCCACGCTCATCTTCAATCGCCGCAACTTCAAATGACGAACATGCAGGACCAACAATCCCGCAACAGTTTTTTTCGCGCCGGGCGTCAAACCGTGGCCCTCTCGCTGATTATCCTGCTGGGTCTTGCGGGCGTCGTCGGACTCAGCCGTTGGATGGAGGCGCATCGCCCGCCCGTTGACCCGAATCTGGAAGAGGAGCAACTGTACGTGACGGGCGCGACAACGCGGCGTTTGAGTCTCAGCTTTAGCGGTCTCGTCGCGGACTGGTACTGGATGCGCTCTTTGCAATACGTGGGTCGCAAGCTTGTCAGGGTTGAGGACAACGAGAATTTACAGGGCCAGAAAATCGAGTTGACGGAGAACGAGTTTTTCAATCTCAAGATGCTGCCCGCGCTGCTGGACGCGACGACGACGCTCGACCCGCAGTTCATGGTCGCCTACGAATACGGCGCGGTCATGCTCCCGCTCATCAAAAAGGACGACGAAGCCATCGCGCTCTTGAAGAAAGGGATGGCCGCTAATCCGACGAGTTGGAAGTTGGCCCATCATCTAGGCTACATCTACTGGCAGCGCGGCGATTACCGGGCCGCGAGCGAGACCTACGACGCGGGCGCGAAACTGCCAGACGCGCCGCCCTGGCTGGCGGCCTTGAGCGCGCGCATGCTCGCGCAGGGCGGCAGTCGCCAGTTGGCCCGCGAAATGTACGGGCGCATCTACGACCAATCGGATGATAATCAAGTGAAGGAGATGGCCGTGCGTCACATCATGCAGATAGATGCCGATGATGAAAGGGATACTATTCGCCGTATCCTCTCCGAGTATTCCGCACACCACGCGGGGCGCTGCGCGACCTCCTGGAAAGATGTCTACGCGGGGTTGCGCGCCTCGCGTTTGAAGTTGGACGCGGCCACCAGCGCCCCGCTCGATCCATCCGAGACGCCCTATCGCTTAGTCAAAGACGGCTGCGACGTGGACCTCGACCTGCAATCTCAAGTGCCCCGAAAATGAGAGTCAAGAATCAAGAGTCGTGAGTCTGGAGTCAAGAGTCAAGAGTCAGGAGTCAAGAGTCAAAAACAAGAACTTGCTTTGAGCTCTTGACTCCAGACTCTAGACTGGTTTTGGAGGAACGTTATGTCTGTTGTCATAGAAATCGAAAATTTGTCGAAGGATTACGAAGTTGGATTCCTGCGTAAGCGGCAGGTGCGCGCGCTCGACGGTCTTTCGCTCAAGGTTGAGGGCGGAGAGATTTTCGGCTTTCTGGGCGCGAATGGCGCGGGCAAGACGACGACGCTCAAACTCCTCATGCGCCTCATTTATCCGACCGGGGGCAGCGCACGCATCCTTGGCCGCGACATCAACGATGTCAACATGCACGCGCGCATCGGCTACCTGCCGGAGAATCCATACTTCTATGATTACCTGACGGCGCGCGAGTTTCTGGATTACTGCGCGGAGCTTTTCGGTTATGGGAAGAGCGAGCGCATGTTGCGCACGGAGAGCGCGCTCGCCAGCGTGCGTCTCGAAGAGAAGGCTTGGGATAAGCAACTGCGCAAATTCTCCAAGGGCATGTTGCAGCGCGTAGGGTTGGCCCAGGCTCTGGTCAACGATCCCGAAATCGTTTTTCTGGACGAGCCTATGAGCGGGCTGGACCCTGTCGGGCGGCGTGAAGTACGCGACCTTATCTCATCGCTGCGCGCGAAGGGCACGACCGTCTTCATGTGCTCGCACATTCTTTCGGACATAGAAGTGCTCTGCGACCGCGTCGGCGTCATGCGGCGCGGGAAGCTGGCGGAAGTGGGCCGCCTCGAAGAGTTGAGCCAGCGCGCGGGCGACCATAACCGTTTAGAGATTTTCGTCGCGGGCGCGGACGCGGGCGCTCTCTCTCAGGCGCTCTCTCCCGTCCTCGCGGATGCTCAAGTCTCTACGGCTCCCGGCGGAGCACGCATCGAAGTGGATGATGAAAAAGATGTGGACGCGGTCCTCGCCGCGACGCGCAGCGCGGGCGGGCGGCTCGTCTCCGTGCAACCGATCAAGTATTCCCTTGAAGAGTTGTTCGCAGGCGAGACGGCGGGCGATAATGCGTAAATGAAGTCAACCCACCGCGCCGGGATAAGAGCCAGCGCGTTTCTCTTGTTCATGCTCTGCACAAGCGGCGCGCACGCACAACAGCGTGCTTCGCGCGTCGCGATTGAAGCGGATGTGGCCCGATTGGTCCAGCGAATAGAGGCTCGCTACGGTCGCATGCGAGGGCTGGCGGCGGACTTCGAGCAGGTCTATCGCGGGCCGGGCGCGCGTGAACGGCGCGAGCGCGGGCGACTCTTCCTGCAACGCCCGCGACGTATGCGCTGGGAGTACGACCCCAAGCCGGGCAAGCTCTTCATCGTCAACGGGCGCGAGGTCTGGTTCTACTCGCCAGCGGACCGCGAAGCGACTCACGCGGAAACCAACAACGTCTCCGACGCGCGCTTTCCCTTTCTCTTCCTCCTCGGCCAGACGAACCTGCGACGCGATTTCCGCTCCATCACATTCGCGGACCAACCGGGCGCGGACAATGATGCGGCGCGCGTGCTCCGTCTCATCCCCGCAGCCAACGTCGGCGGCCTGCGCGAAATTTACCTGACAGTTACCCCAGACGGCCAGATTATTAAACTGAATCTCGTTGACGAAGCGGGCGCGACCAGCGAAGTCTCTTTAACCAACACGAGCGAAAATTTCATCGCCCCCTCATCCGCCTTTGAATTTCACCCGCCAACGGGCGTCACAGTCAGAAGGCAAAGGTGAGGCTAGAGACTAGAGGCTAGAAGGTATCTGAAAAGTCAGAGGAAACCATTCAATATATCCACGCCAGTGGATACATATATAGCGGTTTGCAATTGAGTGCGACAACGTGTCAGTCCCGCCTGCTTAAGCCGGGCGGGTATTCCTGGCCCAATATTACCCGCCCAGCTTAAGCAGGCGGGACTGACAAGGACGCTTGCCGCAATGGTCCCATCCAATTGAGAACCGCTATAATAGCCGGGGGCAACGCCCACGGTGCTAACATCATAACGCAATTCGACCCTGAAGGGGTCACACATTCAAGGTTGAATGTGTGACCCCTTCAGGGTCGAAATCTATTCTGGACCATTAACCGGGGCGCTGCCCACGGCTCTCACAGGTTGCCCTTTCAGGGCAAAAGAAGGCTTTTAACCGGCCTCCAGCCTCTCTATCTTACTTGAATCTAATCGCGGTGATTTCCATCTTGATATTAGCGCGGTCGTCGGACTCCGTGAAGCGTTCGAGGGTGATGGGCACTTCCATAGTTTCGTTATTATCGAGTTCGGGGCGGCGCGTGGGAATGACGACGACGGTGCGTTCTTTGACCGGCCTGCCCTGAGTATCAACCACCGCCACGTACATTTCGAGACCGTTGAGGGTGCGTCCAGAAAAGTTGCGGACCGTCGTCGTGAGCGTCATCACGATGTCGCCTAAGGCTCGCTTCGCCTGGGTCGCTTCCGGCGCGTCCCTGATGACCTTCTGGCGATACTGCTCAAACTCCGGCGTCCCGGCGCGGATGCCGCCTTCCAGCCTTTGCTGTTGAGTATCGCCCGCGACCGTCTTGCTCGCGCTTCTCATCCAGAAAAAAAGGCCCAGGATAAGAAGTAGAGAGATGACAGCGACGACGATGAAGATGATGCGGCGCGAGCCGTCAGGCTCCGCGATGTTTCGTTCGGTCGTTGACATGGAGCATCCCCCTCCGATTCCCTTTTGCTGATTAGATGTGCGAACTAATGATTAGACACGCGAAGCCTTGATTCTGTTCCTCAAATAGAATCATCAAGCGCCATCGCATACGCCAACGGCGCACGCTCGCCCCGGCCCGTCTCTTGAAATCTGTGTGGGGATAGTTTCGCCTAGAGAGCGCGCGAGCGCAAGTCGGAAGGACTGGCGACGGCGGGCATAGTTTTGTCTACGAGCGAGCCTGTGCCTGTGCGCTGCCTGATGATGCGCGGCCAGATGATGCGGAAGCGGCTGCCTTCCTGCGGTTCGCTCTCGACGGTCATTTCGCCTTCCATCAGTTCGACAATCTTGCGCGTAATCGCCAGGCCCAGTCCGGTCCCGCCGTAAGAGCGCGCGAGGCGGTCGTCAACCTGGCGGAATTCGTCGAAGATGTAGGTCAGCGCGTCTCTCGAAATGCCTATCCCTGTATCGCGGACTTCGAGATACCAGCGATCTGCGTTGACTGGTCCAGCGACGACCGTGACGGCCCCTTCGGCGGTAAACTTGATGGCGTTGCCGAGCAGGTTCGTCATGACCTGCTCAAGCTTGTGGCGGTCGGACATCGCACGGCCCAGGTCCGGCATAATCTCGACGCGCAACTCTATCTTTTTATCTCCGGCCTCTGCGACGTAATCTTCCGTAATCTCTTTAATAATCTGGCCCACGTCTATCATTTCCAGATGAAGCGCGGCGCGTCCGGCCTCCAACCTGGAATAATCGAGCAGGTCGTTGACCAGTTCGAGAAGCGAGCGCGCGTTGCGTTCCATACGCACGACGGCCTCGTTCTGCAAAGGAGCGAGCGGAAGGTCTCTGTCGCGTTCGAGAAGCTGGCAGAGGCCGAGTATGACGTTGAGCGGCGTGCGTAGTTCATGAGTGATGTTCGAGACGAAAGCCGTCTTCAAACGATCATGCTCGCGCAAGCGGTCGTAAGCCGCGACCAGTTCATCATGCTGCCTGACCTCTTCCGTGATGTCCCGAAAGACTGCGACCGCGCCCTCCGGCCAGCCGTGTTCGCCCGTCAGCGGAGTGGCGCTCATGGAGATAACGCCCGTCTCGCCGTTGCCCTGTAGAATCTTCAGTTGTTCGCCATAGACGCTCTCGCGTTTCTCCAGAGCACGCCACAGCGGCGTCTCCTCAGACATCAGGTCGCGGCCTTCCATATTCTTGAGCGAGATGTCTTCTATCAAAGACTGCGCGCCGTCGCGGAAATCGTCGCGGCGTCGTCCGAGGATGGTCGCGGCAGCGGGGTTAATCTTATAACGTCGCTGCTGGTCTATGATGATGACGCCTTCGTTCATCTGGTTGATGACGCTCTCAAGCTCTGCGGCGCGAGTCCGTTCGGAGGCGAAAGCGGCGGTCGCCAGTTTTTCCGCGCGGACGCGTTTGGAGACTTCGGACAGGATGAAGATCATGTCGCCGCGCACGGCGCTGCGCTCGGTCGTGGGCCAGATGGTCACGTCCCAGAAGCCAGCGCCCTCAGACTCTTCCTTGCCCTCACGATTGCGCGCGACGAGGTTGAGCGGGAGACCGTAAGTGACGAAAGGCTTGCGCGTGCGGCGCACGTCTTCGACGACATCGCTGAGGACCGCGAGGCCCGCTGCCGCTTCGTATAACCCGCGCCCCGTGATGACCCTCGCCTCACGACCGACGAAACGCGCGAAGGTCGGATTGGCCTTGCGTACGATGAGGCCCGCATCGAGCACCGCCACGCCGATGGGCAAGCCGTCTATGACTTCTTCTATGAACGCGCCCTGCGTCTGAAGTTCGTTGAACTTATTTTGCAGGTGCGACGCCATCACGTTGAAGCCTTCTGCCAGCGCGCCGACTTCGTCCTCCGTCTCGACGGCGACGCGCTCCTGCAAACGACCTTCGCCGAGGGTCGAAGCCGAAGAGGCAAGCTTGCGTAAGGGTTTGGTAAAGCGCCCAACGGCCCACACGCCGAGCAGAATAGAAGCGAAGAAGACGAAGGCCCACGTCGCCGCCAGCGCGAAGACGGACTGGCTCGCGCTGGGATTCTCCGCCAGGGGCAGGCCGATGGCGATGGCCCAACCGTAAGGCTCTACGCGCTTGATGCTCGTGATGCGCGAGACTCCGTCGCTCCACTCGCGACGGTCCACGTCTTTGGAAAAGTTGGCGTTGGTGAGAGTTGGCCCAAGCGTGGACGGGTCGAAGACGGCGCGGCCCTGCGGGTTGAAAATAGAGATGACAGTGCCCGTGCCGAGCGACATGTTTTGTTGCAGTCGCTGGCGCAGATCAAAGGTCTCTGCGGCGGAAAGCGTGCCGGTGCGTGCGCCTCCGTCCGGGTGCTTCTCAAGCCAGGAAGCGAGCGCCTCGGCAGCCGCCTCGGATTCTATGCGCGCGACGACGGATGCCTGGTTGTTCAGGCTACGGCGATAATTATTGAGTTGGTAAAGGCTGATGATGAGCAGCGGCAGAGACAGGACCGCCAACATGACAAGCAGCTTGGCGCGTATGCTTTTCAAAAACGGTGTGATGCTGCCCGGCCTCATGGTCAATCGCTGCCATGTGGGAAGTCTGTCCGACGGCGACGCGGCGGCGGCCAGATAGAAGTCCGCGTCTCCACCGGCGGTCGCAAACTAACGGCGTAAATCAACACCGTTTGTACGAGCATCTCGTCCACAAAGCGGTCGGCGCGTCTGAGCGCGTCGCGCAGTTCCCACAAATCTCCTTCGGTGACGCTGATTCCCTCGCGCCACAGAAAATTATTAAAGACTTTGCGTAAGAGCATCAACTCCTGTGCCACTTCGTCTATCAACGCGCCCTGCTGAAAGCGGACCTGCGCGTGCGAGCGCAGGTGGCGCGTCACGTCTATAATCTCCGCGTCGCTGGCGGACCTGTCGAGGACGCGCGCCAGTTCCTCAAGAACTTCCGGCAGGTGGTCTACGAGTTGACCGTAAGGCAGGAGGGCTGGGAGGTCTGTCCGTCGCTCCGCATATAATTCTTCCACCCAGACTCGTATAAGCTCGTCTTGGTGCTCTCGGATGAGGGTCGTAAAATGTTCCGGCATGGGAGATAGGCCAAAGTTTGAGAGCATTAGGTTCCGGGCAGCAAACGTTGCAAAAGCGCTTCCAGTTCGTCGAAATCAATCGGTTTGGTGACGTAATCGTTACAGCCAGCGGCGAGGGCGTCCGCGTGGAAATCCGCCGTATCGTGCGCGGAGACGGCGACAATCGGGACATGCCGCAACTCTGGAACCTGTCGTATCCGGCGCGTCGCGGCCAGCCCGTCCAGTTTGGGCAGGCTGAGGTCCATCAGGATTAACCCCGGATGCTCTCGGCTGGCGATTTCGACCGCCTCTTCGCCGTTGATAGCCTCCAGCACCCGATAGCCGCTCATTTCCAGTAAACGTCTCATCATAAAGCGGTTATCCTCGAAATCTTCGACCACCATGACCACCCGCTGATGATGCCCGTTGCTCTCATCCATCGCTGACATGACCACCTCTTTAGATCTCAAACACAAGTTTTTTATAATTCACAAAACTTGCTCGCCCTAATGCATGACTAGCATACGTTAAGGTTTTTTGCTAAGATACCGCATCGAAACGTGACACAAAAAACTGATCCCTTTGGGTTCAATCAGTACACGCGAATTGGTATTTTCCGCTGAGAGTGTGTGCCGGGCACACTACTATGAACGAGGGCCGTGAGCAAGATGAAGCCGTTATTATCGGAGTCACAGGACACAGAGACGCTGCAAGACCTGGGGCGCGCGTCTGTGCAAATCGTTCACGACCTAAAAAATCAACTGAATGGTCTCAAACTCTATGCCACGTTCCTGCGCAAGCGCCTGGAGAAGCACGCGGCCCCCTCGGATGAGCAGGAGACCATCGCCAAACTCATCGCCGGGCTGGAACGCGCGGCGGCTGACACGACCATCCTCGTGCGCTACGGTCGCCCGTTGGACTTGCGCCGACAGCCCGGCGTGGATGTGCGAAAAATCCTCGCCTCTCTGATGGAAGGCGAGAGCGCGGAGAACAGCCCCAGCCTGACGGGCGAGACAGGCACCCTCTCAGGCGAATTCGACATGGCCGCTTTGAGGGAGGCTTTCGAGGCGATTACGACGGGCGCGCTCGCTTTACGTCGTCAGACGGGCGAATCGTCGCCGCTCGAAATTCATCTCAGGCGAGAGCAGCATGAAGGTCAGTCGAAAGTTCTGATAAAGTGGCGCGGCGTGAGACCGGACGGCGAGACGGACCCGTTTCGTTCTTTCGCGGGAGGGGAGGCGCTGCGTATGGCACTGGCCGCGAAAATAATCAAGGCCCACGGCGGAGAGGCTTTGCGGGCAGGGGGCAGCCTGCGCGTGAGCCTACCTCTCTCGGACCTTAAACCATAGATGATGGCTCGGCAGGGCTTTTGGATGAAGCATCGTGCAAAAGGCTTTTCTGGTCCATTTTTTAACTGTTCCACAATTCAAGCGGTTGAAGTTTTCAAAGGAGTGTAGATAAAGGTGGCAAATAAAGACGCACGTATCCTGGTCATTGATGACGAGCCGATGATGGCGGATTCGCTCAAACAGAATCTGGTCGAAGAGGGATACACGGTGGATACGGCTGCGAGCGGGGCCGAAGCGATAGAGTTTTTCGACCGTGGCGGTCATCATCTGGCGATCTGCGATTTACAACTGCCGGACACGGACGGACTGGAAGTCCTGCGCCACATGAAGGACGCGCGGCCCGCGACGGAGGTCATCGTCATGACGGGCTACGGCACGGTCGAGCGTGCGGTCGAAGCTATCAAGGCCGGAGCCTTCTGGTTTCTCGCCAAGCCCTTCGACTTTGAGCAGATGATGCCGCTCGTGGAGAAGGCTCTGGAGCGGCGCGAACTCAAGGCCGAGACCGAGAGTATGCGACGCCAGCTTTCCACGCGCGCCGAATACTTCAACATCATAGGCTCTTCCAAGCCCATGCAGCAGATTTACGAGACCATAGAATCCGTCGCCAAGTCCGACGCCAACGTGCTCATCGTCGGCGAATCCGGCACGGGCAAAGAACTCATCGCCAACGCCATCCACTACAACTCTTTGAGGTCCAAAAAACCTTTCATCAAAGTCAACTGCGCCGCTCTGCCCAAAGAATTAATCGAATCAGAACTCTTCGGTCATACCAAGGGCGCGTTCACGGGCGCGCACGCGGACAAGGAAGGATTGGTCCAACATGCTGCGGGCGGCTCTCTCATGCTCGACGAAATCGCGGAGATGCCGGTCGAGTTGCAGCCCAAGCTCCTGCGCGTGCTGCAAGAGAGAAGCTATCGCAAGATAGGTTCTGAGAAAACCTACGCGGTTGATTTTCGTCTCATCTCTTCCACGAATCGTCCGCCCGCAGACGCCATCCGCGACGGCCTCTTGCGCGACGATCTCTTCTATCGCATCTCGACCATCACGATTCACGTCCCGCCCCTGCGCGAAAGAAGCGAGGACATACAGCTTTTAACGGACCACTTCCTGAACTCTTACGCGAAGCGATACGACCGCCCGATTACAGGCGTCTCGCAGGCCGCTTATCAACGCCTCTTCAGCCACGGCTGGCCCGGCAACGTGCGCGAGTTGCAGAACGTCATAGAGCGCGCCGTGCTCCTGGCTAAAGGCTCTAAGATTGAGCCTGTGGATTTGCCTTTTGATAACGGCGCGTTGCCGGAAGCCGCGCCCGGTGCGGCATGGGACGTGCCGCCCAACATGACGCTCGAAGACATAGAGAAGCTGGTCATTGAAAAGACCCTGCAAAGAACCGGCGGCAATAAACAGGCTGCGGCTAACCTGCTCGGTATCTATCGCCCGCGTCTCTACAGCAAGATTAGAAAATACAACATAGATGTCACGCAGCTTATCTCTGCTTGAGCCGCCCGACATCGCAAAGCTTCCCGCGCGGATGAAGATTACAAAGGCAGCCCAGGCGTACCTGCGACAGCTTGACTTCAAGTTTCACCTGGCGAAGCTGTCGCTCAAGCGGGGCGGTCATTCCAGCCTCGGCGAAGAGCGGCTTCTCAAAAAGTACATCGCCGAACTGCTCCCCTCGAATCACAGCCGGACCGTCGTTGACATAGGAGCGGGCGACGGCATTCGCTGGTCCAATACTTACGCGCTCTTCCGCGACGGCTGGAAGGGCGTCGGCGTAGAGTATGACAGCCGCAAAGCTGTCAGCCTGGCGCATAATTACAAGTACTACACGGAGGCTTACGCCTGCCGCTGCCTGGTCACACCGCACAACGTCGTCCCGCTTCTTCAAGCCTATTCCATCGAAAAAGATTTCAGCGTCCTGAGCCTCGACATAGACTCTTACGACTACTGGGTGCTGGACCGCGTCCTCCAACATTACCGCCCGCGACTCATCCTCACAGAGATTAACGAGAAAATCCCCCCGCCCATCAAGTTCGTCGTCAACTACGACCCCGACTTTGAATTGCGACATCACTTCTACGGCTACAGCATAGAGAGCCTCGCGGAACTATGCCGCCAGCACGACTATGCGCTCATCCAACTGGAATACAACAACGCCTTTCTCGCGCCCCTTGAACTACCCGGCGTCCGCCCCCTAGACGCTCACCTCGCATACCGTCAGGGATATTTAAAACGCGCAGACCGCCGCGAAAAATTCCATCTCAACTATGACATGGAAGCTTTGCATTCACTGAGTCCAACAGAGGGCGTCGAGTTCATCAAACAGTTCTACGCCAGATTCGCTGGCAAGTATGAGGTGAGCATCGCACAGACAGTTTCTCAGCAGAAACAAAGGTAAGCTGTTTAGGCGGCATCTTCTTGAACGTATCCACCGCGCCGACGTGTCAACTCGGTTTCGATTTCTTCCTCAGTCAACAGAGGTTCACCGGAGTTTTCATAATCGCGGCTCAAGTCAAATAGATCGCGGCCCATGTCAGACATTTCCTCATAAGATAAATCAGGCACATGCGCCTGTCGTACAACAATTCGGCGCTGAGCACGCCGGGGTGTCTTTCGTAAATTTGAGATATCAAATCCCTCAACAATCCGAGCCTTTATCAGCAATGTCAAAAGTGCCGAAGTCCAGCACAACTTGCCGCAAAACTTCAACCCACCTGATAGGTAGCGATGCTGGTCGGCGTCTCAAAACAGCGGACCTTGTAGACTTGCACGCGTTCATCACCGACGCGTGCGGCGACGCGTTCAAGGATATAGCGGGCGAGGTTCTCCGCCGAAGGGTTTAATTCCTCGTCAAAGGGCGGCAGTTCGTTGATGTTGCGATGGTCCAAATATTGGACCACTTCATCCGCCGCCGTCTTTAATTCTCCGAAATCAACGAGCAGCCCGATGTTGTCGAGTTCGCTGCCGCGCGCGTAAATCTCTATCTTGTAATTGTGCCCGTGCAGGTTCTCGCACTTCCCCTTGTAGCCGCGCAGTTGGTGCGCGCTGGAAAAGTTGCGTTCAATCATCACTTCAAATTGTCCGGCCATAGTAGTCCAAAGTCTAAAGTCCAAAGCCCAAAGTGGCAAGCCCGAAAAGCGTAGTCAAGAGACTAGAGTCTGGAGTCATGAGTCAAGAGACGGAAGAGTTCTATTCTTGATTTTGGACTCCAGACTCTGGACTCTTGACTCAGGTCGTGACTTCGTCCGTCTCGAAGACGCGCGCCACGTCTTGTATGTCGGAGGTAACGCGGCAGGGCGGGAGGCTTTCGAGGAAGAGTCTGCCATAGCCTTTGGTCTTGAGGCGCGGGTCCAGGACGGCGAGGACGCCTCTATCTGTCGTGCTGCGTATGAGGCGGCCCAGGCCCTGTTTCAAACTGATGATGGCCTGCGGGACGCTGTATTCGTAAAAGCTCGAACCGCCCTGCTCGTCTATGTAGCGCTGGCGCGCGGCGACGACCGGATCGCTGGGCACGGCGAAGGGCAGCTTGTCTATGATGACGCAGGAGAGTTGTTCGCCGCGCACGTCAACGCCCTGCCAGAAACTAGAAGTCGCAAAGAGCACGGCGTGCGGCGTCTCTCTGAATCGTTCGAGCAAGCCAGCCTTCGAGGCCGTCCCTTGTAGCAGGCATGGATAATCAATTTCGGGCGCGACCAGTTCGTAGAGCGAGCGCATCCCCGCGAAGCTCGTCGAAAGCACGAAGGCTCGCCCTTCAGTCGCGTGCAGGATTTTGATGACTTCAAGGCTCGCGGCCTCTGCCCACTGCGGCGAGCGCGGGTCCGGCATACGCGGCGGCAAATAGAGCACAGCCTGCCTGTCGTAATCGTAGCCTGTCGCCGCGATGAGATCATCCGTCTTACCGGCGGCGTGAGCTTGCTCGTCTGCAAAACTCTCATGCTGGTCCAGCAATCCGAGCCGCTTTCGCATGAAGTTGAAACTGCCCGCGCTGGCGAGCGTGGCGGATGTCATGACCACCGTCTCGACACGCTCGAAGAGCTTGTCTTGCAAGAGGCCCGAGACATCTATCGGCGAAGCGCGCAGGAACGTGCCGCGCCCGCGCCGCTCAAGCCAGTACACGAAAGCTCTGTCGTCGCCCGCCACGATGAACAGCAAATCAGAACGTACCTGCCGCACCCGCCGCAGCATGTTCTCAATCTCTGGCGCGAGTTCAGCGAGCGCATCCAGCGTCGTCTCCATTCTTTGCAATGCACCGTCCAGGCCCAAATAGGACTGACCCAAAGCGGTAGGCTCCACTTCGCCGTCCGTCCTCTTGCGCCCAAATGTGTTAGGCACGATGGGGAATCTTCCCTCCTCGCCACGCCCGTCTCGAAAGCCCATCCAGAAATTGTCCGCGAAGCGCGTCAGCCGCGCCGCGATCTTCGTCAATTCGCGGTTCGACTCCACGTTCGTCACCGGCAGCATAGAGAGATCGCGCACGATGTCTTCTAACTGATAACTGGAAACCTGCGCGCCGAAATATTCCGCCGCGACATCTTCAATGAGATGCGCTTCGTCAAAGACGACCGCGTTGTAATCCGGCAAGACCTGCCCGTATTGCCCGCCGCGCAGCGCCAGGTCCGCGAAGAAGAGATGATGATTAACGATGACGATGTCCGCGTCGTTCGCGCGCTGCCGCATGCGCGTGATATAGCACGCGTCGAAGTCAGGACATTTCTGGCCCAGGCAGGTTTCGCTGCGTGCGTCTATGTGACGCCAGAAGGAGAGATTTTCGGGAAGCTGGACCAATTCCGCGCGGTCGCCCGTTGGCGAATCTCTCGCCCAACGTCGCACTTCGTCAAAGTAATCAAGCTCGTCCAACCCTTCAAGCACGGGCGAATTTTCGGCCCGCTTGATGCGTTGCAGACAGGCATAATTACTACGCCCCTTCATGTACGCGGCGGTGAATTTGCGCGGCAGTACGCGTTGCAAGAAGGGAATGTCCTTCTCCATCAACTGCTCCTGCAAATTCTTGGTCCCCGTCGAGATGACGACGCGCCCGCCGCGCGCGACCGCCGCCGCCACCGCCGGGACCAGATACGCCAGGGTCTTGCCCGTCCCCGTGCCCGCCTCCACGATGAGGTGTCGCTTTTCCTCAAACGCGCGCAAGACCGCCCCCGCCATCTCTATCTGACCGGGCCTGTATTCATACTCAGGATGTGCCCGCGCGATTAATCCGTCGCGCCCGAAAATTTCTTCCATAAGATAAGGCTTTAGTCCGCGCCCATCGCTCCCGTCTCAGGCAGAATTTGTCTGAGGCGTTTCGGGTAAAGCGGGAAACGCTGTGTGAGTTCGGAGACCTGTTGCCGGACCTTTTGGCGTACGTCTTCGGACTGCGGGTCGTGCAGGACCTGCGCGATCAGGCGTGCGATGTGGCGCATCTCTTCTTCGCTCATCCCGCGCGTGGTCAGGGCGGGCGTACCGAGGCGTATGCCGGAGGTCACGAAGGGCTTGTTGGTATCAAAAGGGATGGTGTTTTTGTTGACCGTGATGGTCGCCGCTTCGAGAGCCTTCTCGGCGTCTTTGCCGGTGATGCCCTTGCCTTCGAGGAACACGTCAACGAGGACTAGGTGATTGTCCGTGCCGCCGGAGACGATGCGTAGGCCCTGATCCTGCAACTCGCTGGCGAGGGCCTTCGCGTTCGACAGGGTCTGGCGCTGGTACTCTTTGAAATCGTCGCGCAGGGCTTCGCCAAACGCGACCGCCTTGGCGGCGATGATGTGGACCAGTGGACCGCCCTGCACGCCCGGAAAAACTTTGCGGTTGACTTCCGCCGCGTGCTCTTCCTTGCAGAGAATGAGTCCGCCGCGCGGCCCGCGTAAAGTTTTATGAGTGGTCGTCGTGACATAGTCCGCGTGCGGTACGGGCGAAGGGTGCAGCCCGGCGGCGATTGGCCCTGCGATGTGCGCGATGTCAGCGAAGACGCGCGCGCCGATGCTTCTGGCAATCTCTCCGATGCGCTCGAAGTTGATGATGCGCGGGTAGGCGCTCGCGCCGCAAATGATGAGCCTGGGCTTGTGCTCTTCGGCGATGCGTTGCAGAACGTCGTAGTCTATCTGCTCCGTTTCGCGCGAGACGCCGTAATCAGCGACCTTGTAACTGATGCCCGAAAAATTCATCGGGTGTCCGTGCGTGAGATGTCCGCCGTGCGAGAGGTTCATGCCTAGAATCTGGTCGCCGTAATTGATGGCTGCGAGATAGACGGCCATGTTGGCTTGCGCTCCGCTGTGCGGCTGGACGTTGGCGTGCTCCGCGCCGAAGAGTTGCTGCGCGCGGTCAATGGCCGTCTGCTCGACCACGTCCGTCCATTCGCAGCCGCCGTAGTAACGCTTCTTCGGATACCCTTCCGCATACTTGTTTGTAAAGACGGAACCCATCGCTTCGAGCACGGCCTCGCTCACGAAATTCTCCGACGCGATGAGTTCGAGTCCGCCCGCCTGTCGCGCCACCTCTCGATCAATGGCCCGACTGATTAAAGGGTCAACTTCCGCAAGCGGCGCATTCAAATTTTCATTCATCTTCTTTTTTCTCTCAATCAAGTCTGGAAGCTAAGTCTGGAGTCTCGGAGTCATGAGTCTGGAGTCGAAAGACAGGCTCTTGCTCTTGACTCATGACTCCAGACTCATGACTCTAGACTGTTCTCAATCTTCTCAACGCGGGCGGCGTGGCGTCCGGCTTCAAATTTCGTCTCGAACCAGGCGCGGATGATTTTTGGAATCAACGCAGGCGGAGTCGTGCGCGCGCCGATGGCGAGCACGTTGGCGTCGTTGTGCTGGCGCGCGAGGCGAGCCACCTCTTCGGACCAGGCGACCGCCGCGCGCACGCCCGGAACTTTGTTGGCGGAGATAGCCATCCCCGTGCCGGAGCCGCAGACGAGCACGCCCTGCTCTGCGGTCCCGCACGCGACCGCCAGCGCGACTTTGCGCGCGTAGTCAGGATAATCCACGGACTCTTCCGAAACCGTGCCGTAGTCCAGGACCTCCAGGCCGAGTTCGTCAAGCACTGATTTCAATCTCTCTTTTTCCGCATAACCGGCATGATCGCTCGCCAGCGCGACTTTGACCATCGGAGAATCCTCTATGTAAGCGTTGTCATTCCGAGAGAACTGATGTTACATCACGCTTTGAAAGCGGCGCAATGCAAGGCACCTCTCTCACAACATTTATTCGGTTTCCAGAGATTAGCCACAGAGCACGCAGCGCGCACAGAGGGAAATAAATTAACGTTCGGCCCTTCCTTCTCTGAGTGCTCTGTGCTCTCTGTGGCTACTATTTTCTGCCTCGAATTAATCCGTCCTGACTCTTAACGGTACCAGTACCAGACCGTCACGACGCCTTCGTTTGAGTCTTCCGAATGAGAGATGTTGATAAGATTCTCCGGTCCTACACGGCTGGCGAAGGCCGCCGCGTCCGCGAATAAATCTTCCCAGGATGATGTCCAACTGCGAAAGATTTCAAACCTGACTGCGGGCAGCGCGCCCGCCTCCCTCTCCCTCTCCTGCATGACTAAATTCGTCGCATCAAATTCCGTTTCATCAAACGACGGTTCGGGCGTGTCGCTCTCATTAACATCAAGCGCGTCGCCCTCAACGCCCACATCCGCGTTTGCTTGGGGCGGGCCGCCGGTCCTCGTGGGTTCAACCGGAAGGCCGCGCCGGGTCAGTTCCTCGCGCGCGAACTTGAGCGCCTCCGGGCGATATTCGTCATATTCGACGTTGACCATCTGTAATAATTCATCATCCGAGAACTGGATGATTCTAAAGTAGAGTTCTTTCAATTCTTCGGACATCTCTCTCTCCCCTGTTTAATCATTCAAGCACATTCAACAGCCACGGATAAGCTGCGAAGACGAATGAGGACCTGGCGAGCCGTGACCGGGTTGACCGGCGGCGAGCGAATTTGCGCGTCTATCCTGAGTTGCCATGCATGCCATTGCTGCGCGAGAATGAGTGGTCTTCAAGTTTGCATCTCTCCGAAGGAGGAGATTGTTTTACTACTTTCATGCGCTGGTCACAATATTTTATTCCCACGCTTCGTGAAGACCCCGCAGACGCGGAGGTTGTCTCGCACCGTCTTCTTCTACGCGCAGGGATGGTGCGCCAACTCTCCGCAGGTCTCTACTCGTACCTGCCGCTCGCGCAACGCGTCTCTTTGAAGATTATGCAAATCCTGCGCGAAGAGATGAACCGTATCGGCGGCCAGGAATTCTTTTTGCCCGCCCTCAACCCGCGAGAAATCTGGGAGGAATCCGGGCGCTGGAACGTGATGGGCGACAATTTGTTTCGCCTCAAGGACCGCAGGGGCGCGGACCTCTGCCTCGCCATGACGCACGAGGAAATCTTCACCTCCATCGCGCGCCACGAACTGCGTTCTTACAAGCAACTGCCGCAGGTCTGGTACCAGATTCAGGTCAAGTTCAGAGACGAACCGCGCCCCAAGTCGGGACTCCTGCGCGTGCGCCAGTTCATCATGAAGGACGCTTACACGTTCGACGTGGACCAGGCCGGACTAGACAAAGCATTCGAGGCCCAGCGCGAAGCCTATAAAAAAATCTTCGACCGTTGCGGACTCAAATACGTCATTGTCGAAGCCTCATCCGGCGCGATGGGCGGCTCCGCCTCCGACGAGTTCATGGTCAAGACGGACGCTGGCGAAGACATGATCGCCACCTGCGAGAGTTGCGGCTACGCGGCGAACGTCGAAAAGGCCCAATCGCGTCTCTCCCCTGTTCAAGATGAAGTTGGCCCAAGCGCACCCGAAGAGTTTCCCACACCCGGCGTGCGAACCATCGAAGACCTGACCACGTTTCCCGGCGGCGCACCAGCCGAACGCCAGATTAAGACGCTTATCTACATAGCTAACACCAGCGATAAGCCTGAAGCGATGGCGGCGCTCGAAGACATTGATAGAAAAGAGGGCAAGCCAAACTTACAGCCTGTGCTCGCGCTCCTGCGCGGAGACCACCAGTTGCACGAGACGAAACTGGCGGACGCGCTCGGCGTCTCGGAAGTGCGCCCGGCTCACGCGGAAGAGATACGCGCACTGCTCGGCGCGGGCGCGGGCAGCCTCGGCGGAGTCGGCGCAAAGCAGAAGGCGTTGGCCCAGAGGCGCGAGGTTCGTATCATCGCGGACCGCAGTTTGAAAGGCCGCCTGAACATGACGACGGGCGCGAACAAGGATGAACACCACTTGCGCGGCGTGGACATAGAGCGCGACATCAAGCCTGACAGTTGGGCGGACCTGCGCGCCGTCTCTTCGGGCGAGGGTTGCCCCAACTGCGAGGGGGGCACGCTCTTAGTCTTCAAGGCTCTTGAGATAGGCCACATCTTCAAACTCGGCACGAAGTATTCCGAATCAATGGGCGCGCGAGTGCTCACGCAGGACGGCAAGGAAGTGCCGGTGGTGATGGGCAGTTACGGCATCGGCGTTGAACGCATCATGGCCTCGGCCATCGAACTCCATCATGATGCGGACGGCATTATCTGGCCCAGGGCGATTGCGCCCTTCGATGTGGTCGTGACCATCACCAACATGAAGCAGGACAATCTGCGCGAGGCTGGCGAAAAACTCTACGCGGATTTGGGCAGCGCGGGCCTGGATGTACTGCTCGACGACAGGGACGAGCGCGCGGGCGTGAAATTCAAGGACGCGGACCTGATAGGCATCCCCTACCGCATCACCATCGGCAAGAAAATCGCCGACGGGATGGTTGAACTCTTCGACCGCCGCGCGAAGAAGTCTGAGGACATGAACCTCTCCCAGGTGGTCCAACGCATACAGGAACTGGCCCTCGCGGGATTATGAGAAGACAAGTGGACAGTTTTCAGTTTTGAGTTTTCAGTTAAAAACATGAGCCGTTCGGATTGCCGCCGCTCCGGTCTAACTCTGATTGTTGAAAACTGAAAACTGTTTACTCTTCATTGTGGAGATTCGACAGATGAGAGACGATGTCGCCCCCATCTTCACGATCATCGCGCTGCTCTTCGGGCTGGCGCTGGTGTTGCTGCCCCTCGCGGGCTTTTTCGTTTACGTGTTTTATCAGAACAGCAGGCGGAAGAGCATACGCGAACGGATGTTGAGAGAGGCTGGGCAACTCGACGGCAACCAGCGTTGGTATCCGGTGCGCTACGCTTCGGAAGCGCGCTTCAAAGCCTTCTTCAAAATCTTTCCCTGGGAGGGCGCGGGCGTCATCATAGTGGCCCCGGCCCTGCTTCACTTTCTGGGCGAAACTTTTTCCGGCAGGCGCGTCGAGTTGCAACTGACGCCCGCGAATTCTCGTCTTAACTGGCTCGGCAAGTGCCCCTGGCCCAACGGCGCTGTCTCATGGTTCGAGGCCGTCACCGCGCAGGGTAAGCATTACTTCACCTCCGAGACGGGCGCTTTCATCTTCGGCTCGCAGGCGACCACGAAGGCCATTCACGACGAAGTATTGAAAGGTTGAAAGGCAAGTAGGAAGTAGGAAGGATGAAGGATGAAGTAAAGAGATTGATGCGGAGGGCGGCGCATTCGTTGTGCTTCATCCTTCTTCTTCTCATCACCTGCCGGTCGTTCATCGCGTGGGCGCAGGAGACGCTGCCGGATCTGGTGCGGCGCATCAAGCCTTCGGCGGTCGCCATCGAGACCTTCGACGGTCGTGGAGAGAAACTCGCGCGCGGCAGCGGGTTCTTTATTGGACCGGATCGCGTCGTCACGAATCGCCACGTCATAGAGGGCGCTTATCGCGCGGAGATTCACACGACGAGTGGCGGCGTCTACCAGGTTAAGGGCGTGCTCGCCGTTGACGCCGAAGGCGACGTGGCGCTGCTCAAGGTAGAAGCTCCGGCGAATTTGACGATTCCGCTCGCGCTCGTGCGGGCCACTCCGCAGGAGGGCGAGAGCGTCGTCGTCATAGGCAATCCTTTCGGCCTCGAAGGTAGCGTCACGAACGGCATCGTCTCCGCCGTGCGGGACATTCCGAACTTCGGTCGCATCATTCAAATCACCGCGCCCATCTCGCCCGGCTCCAGCGGCTCTCCCGTCGTCAACATGCAGGGACAGGTCATAGGCGTCGCCACCTTACAGATTACCGGCGGCCAGAGCATCAACTTCGCGGTCCCTTCGGAACGCATCTCAAATCTACAAATTGGTCCACCGATTTCGCTGGCCGAATTGGTCCTCACGACGGGCAAAAACAAGCGCGCGCGGGCGGTCCAATTCTTCCGCGATGGCCTCGGCATTCTGGCGAAGGACGATTGCGAGAAGGCTCTGCCGTATTTCGAGAAGGCGCTCGACGCGGACGCGACCTACGCGGAGGCATGGGCGCAGACGGGTTTCTGTCATGAGAAATTGGGCAGGCACGCGGAGGCGATTGAGGCTTCCAGAAAGGCCGTCAGCCTGCGACCCTCGCCGGAGTCTTACTTCAATTTAGGGCTGGCGAATTATTACCTGCGCCAGTACAGGGAAGCGACGGAGGCTTACAGGCAGGCGATAAAACTGGACCCGTATAACGCTGCGGATGCTTACTACGCCTTGGGCCTCGCGCTGCGCGATTGGGGCCACGTTGACGAAGAGCTTCAAGCCTACAAGCAGGCGATACGTCTCAAGCCGGACTACGCCAGCGCCTACGAAAGATTGGGCCAGGGATATTTGCGCGCGAAGAAGTTCACGGAAGCGGCGGAGACCTTCAGGCAGTTGGCGGCGCTTAAGCCCGGCGATGCGAATGCGCCGAACAATCTGGGCGAGGCTTATCTTGGAACGGGCCGTTACAATGAGGCCGTGGACTCTTTCAAGCAGGCGATTCGACTCAACCCCGCCTTGGGCCGCGCCTACTTCAACCTGGGCAAAGCATATCTCGCGCTTGGCAATCGTGAAGGCGCGATGGAGCAGTACAACCTCCTCCAAACCCTGGATGTGAACTGGGCCGAGAAACTCTACGACCTCATCAATCCATAACTCAAGGCTCACCGATTGTCAGCGAGTTGAAGATGAGAGGGAACGTGCCCCACATCTGCCCGCGATGCTGCGGGCGAAAGCCGAAGAGGATGACGCGGCCCTGTCCCAGAGGAATTTCCGCGATGGCGACTTTGCCGTTGATGCGATTCTCGCCCAGCAACCAGCCTGAGCGCAGCAGGTCATGCGCGGCATAACGCGCGACGACACGCACGCGCTGCGGGTCCGTCACTTCAAAGGCAGCGCTATTGATGAAGTAGGCGTCAACGGACGCTGGCATCCCTGCCGCGATGGGGTGCGTCTTGTCCAGGTCCAGTTGCAGGATTGAGCCGGGGCAGTAGAAGTCGCTCGACTTAACTCCCGCGAGGACGTTGACCAGCGGCACACCAAAGCGCTTGATGACCATCTCGGACGCAGCGTCGAAACAGATGAGCGTGCCGCCCTCCTGAACGAAGCGCCGCAGGCTGTCCACTCCATCCACCGTCATGCCGCCCGTGAACTCCTGCGGGTAACTGCCCTGCGCGTTGCCTTCGACCATGTCCTTATCACGCTCGGACGCCAGGACGATGACATCATACCGGGCGCGCAAATTTCCGCGTCTTATATCCTGGTCCAGTAAAGAAGTGTAGGGCACGTTGAATGTATCGAAGACATATCTGGTCCAGCCCTCGTCCATATTGCCCAGCCAACTCTTGTAGAGCGCGACGCGGACCTTGCGCTTGAGCGGATTCTGGATGGGCGAACCAGCGCCCTCGCGCTGCTGATGTTGGGGCAGACCCAGGTCACGCCGCACGTCCGCCTCGTCTTTGACGAGAGTCAACCCCTTCGCGTCAAAGGGTTGTTGAATGCTCTTGACGACAAAAGCATCCAGGCCCATCTGCATCGGCAAGGTCCAACCCGCGACATCATAGGGCCGCTCCGCCTCGCCGTTGGCGTTAATCCGGTCTGGATAAATCTGCGGCTCGAATAAGGCCAGGACGTTCGCGCGATAAGGTTGATTGAGAAAAACGAGATAGCTGCCCGCTGGCGCTTCCTCTCCCTTCATGACGGGATTGATGAAGAGTTCCCTCGCGGGGCGTCGCTGTGTCTTGTCCGTAGAGTTAGCGGGCGCGCTCGTCTGGCGTATCACCTGCTCTCCAAACTCGCCGTGCAGTTCGCGGTCGAGCCTGTAAACTTCCACGCCCTGCAAGACGAGCGTGGAAATCATCTTCGCCAGGGCTTCGTCGCGGCCCTGTCCCGCCGGAATCAGGTAGGCGAGCGCCCTGCTCTTCGACTGGTCAACACTCGTCCCCCCAACGCTCATTTGTGGTCCATTAATGCCCCGGCGTCCAAGCTCATAAAAATCCCGCAGGTAATCGGTCCTGTATTTCGCCGCCAGCGAGAGCACGGAGCGCGCCGCGACCATCTCTATGTTCAGGATGTCGCGCGGACGCCAGAGACCGCCGGGCCAGGGGTCCGGGAAATTTGTAGAAGGTTGGAGCGCGCTCGACATGCCGCGCGTGCTGGACCTGTTGAGTTGTTCGGGGGTGACGCGCACGGGCGTCATCAAGTGCGCGCTTGCGGCTTCGGAGAGAATGCCTATCGAGTTGTGAAA
>DASYML010000033.1:0-18793 GCA_036009045.1 Pyrinomonadaceae bacterium | reverse complement strand
GATGAACGCCACAGGGCGGCGATGGCGAGGCCCGTGCCGAGCGCGATGGCGGTGGTCCATAGTGGATGGAGCGATGCCTTCGTATAGAGGCTGGTTTCGGCGACGTGTCCTTCGTGGCCGCCGCGCTCTTCCAGTTTCCTGACGGATGCTTGATAGAGGCCGTTATTCTCGCGCGGGCGCGGCGGATGGTCGCTCTTCTGCTGGTCAATCATGGTCAACTCCATGACCTTGTCCGTCAGCCTCGGCGCGTACTTCTCAGACATCGAAAGGGCCTTGCCGCCGCCGCCCGCGAAGACCTCCCTTTCCGGGTGCTCCGCGCAGTAAAGAATAGCCTCCGCCACCACCTCCGGCGCGTAGACGGGAGGCGGCAGCGCGGGTTCTGTTTCCAGGTAGTTCATCGCGTGATGCGTGAAGGGCGTGTCAATCGAGGCGGGCTTGACGAGCGTCACGGAGATGGGCGCGTCATCCGCTTCGAGTTCCATGCGGAGAGCATCCGTGAAGCCCTTGATGGCATGCTTGGACGCGCTGTAAATTCCCTGGACCGGAATCGCGCGGTCGGAGACGGTGCTGCCGATGTTGATGAGCGCTCCGCCGTGCGCGCGCAAGTGCCTGGCCGCGACGCGCGAGCCATACACGACGCCCCAGAAGTTGGTCTCAAAGAGTTGCCGCATATCATCGAGCGGGACCTCCATCAGTTTCCCGTAGATTGAGACGCCCGCGTTATTAATCCACGTATCGAATCCGCCGAAGCGTTGCAGCGCAGTCTCCGCGATACGCCGCACGTCTCCTTCCTTGCCAACGTCTGCGGTGACATAAATGGCTTTGCCGCCCGCCGCGTTAATCTCATCAGACAGTTGCCTGAGCGCCTTTTCGTTGCGCGCCGCCAGGACCAGCCGCGCGCCCCTCTTCGCAGCCGCGCGGGTCGTGACCAACCCGATGCCGCTCGAAGCGCCCGTGATGACGATGGTCTGCTCGTTCAGTTTCTTCAGTTCTATATTCATCGCTGACCTCTCCCGCTGATCTTTCAAAATTTCTCTACGCTCTTCTCGCCGCGTTTAACTCTGACGCTTAATCTCCTGCGCCATTTTCAAATGACCCTGGATGACGGGCAGGGTCCTGGCGGCGAAGGCTTTGACATCCACATCAGTGCCCCCGTTAGACTGTTCCTGAAACTCTTTCGCGTCCTCCTCATGGTCCTTCACCATGTATCCCATGTACTCCTTATCGAAGTCCGCGCCGGAGAGTTTAGACAACTTATCGGCCTCGGATTTCTGATCGGAATTTACTTCCTGCGGAAGACTGACATTCTTGCGCTGGGCCAACTGCATCAATTCCTGATTCGCCTTCGAGTGGTCCATCACCATATGCTGGCCGAACTGCTTGACGGCCTCACTGGACCCGCGCTCTGCGGCGAGGCGTCCGAGTTGGACCTCGGCCATCCCGCCCTGTGCCGCCGTCGTCATAAATTTATTGCTGTCAGTCCCGGAGGCACAGCCAGCCAGAACAAAACCCGCCATCAAACATCCGGCCTTCACCAGCACCATTCTTTTAGTCATCTAGAACCTCTCATTCTTCAGATAAATTTTTGCCCTCTTCCGGTTGACACTTCCAGCAACCCCGTTTGCATACGTTGCAGACGATGCATTGCCGCGACTTCGACCATTCATTCATAGACTAAACCCTGTCTCGCCACAAATCCTTCACGATTCCAACACAATGCCATAGCAAAAACCGCAGTCACGCCAGGGTAAAGAAATGGCCCTGAGTTCATCAAAGGAAACTCAGGGCCATGCTGATGATTTTATACGCGACTGTTTAAACGGCAGCCGTTGCGCGGGCGTTCACTTGCACTTGGAAAAACCGCAGTCGCGGCAGAAGTCGCAGCCGCTCGCGTGCTCAAGCTGACCGCGACATTCCGGGCAGGAGCCGAGCATGTTTGACATGCCGCCACCGCCGCTGGCCGCCTGCGTTTTGCCTGCGGCGCGTGCCGAATCCGGCTGGCCCTCAAGGCGACGGCTGGTAAGCATGATGCACTCCGCGACGGCCTGTTCCGGCGAAGTCAGCAAGCGTTCGTTGAACCAGACGGCGTGCGTGCCCGTCACCTTGTTCAAGCTGTGCGCGACCTCCGCCTCGTCGAAACCGCCGCGCAGCATCTTTGAGGCGAGCAGGCCCACGCCGCCGCTGATTGGACCAGTCGCAAAGACCTCCTGGACGCTCTGCCCGTTATGGTTGACCGTCACGTAGAGATTCTGTCCGTCGAAGGGAATCTGCCAGGTCGCGCCGCGCAGTTCACGCGGACGCTCGACGCGCGCGGCGGACGGAACATTCTCTCTCGTCGTCGCGGGCGCTGCCGCCGACAGCGTCTCCGCCTGAGAGGCGGGCGGCTCGTCTATCTCTTCGGCGGTCGCTTCGGGATTGCAGGCGACCTCGCCCTTCGGCTCCTGCTTCATGGAGGTCAGGACCTGTCCCTCGCGCGAGCCGTCGCGGTAATAACTGACTGCCTTGCATCCTAGCTGGCGTGCGAGGCGATAGAGTTCGTCTACGGATTCGAGTGTGTCGTCAACCGCGCCGTTGCAGGTCTTGGAGACGGAGTTATCAACGTTACGCTGGGCCGCTGCCAGGACATGCACATGCTGCTGCGCGCTGATGGACATGGCGGTGATAAAGTAAGACGGCAACTCCGCTTCGTGCTCAACGACGTAGGACGCCGCGCTGTCAATTGATTCCTGATCGGTCTGGTCCACCTTGAGGCCGAGAGCCTGCGCGGCCAACGTGTGAACATAAGTGCGCGTGCCCAGAGTGTCCTTGCGAACATAGGCCCAGGAAAAATTCGGCTCGATGCCGGAGGAGGTCTCCGCGACGAGCGAGATGGTCCCGGTCGGCGCGATGGTCGTCACTTCGTAGTTGCGCGGCGTGAGCGGCACATCGCGCGAGATACCAATCTGGTTATAGATGAAGTCCGCGTAAGCTTCTTGGTTCGGCTCAAGCTCAGGGAAAGTCCCGCGCTCGCTGCCGAGCCTCAGACTCTCGACCCAGGCTTCGCGCCTCACAAAGCCCATCACTTCGTCCATCAAGTCTATCGAAGCGGGGCTGCCATACGCCACCTTGAGATTGAGACAGAGGTCCGCGAATCCCATAATGCCGAGGCCCACGGGCCGCGTGCGTTTGACCACGCCATCAATCTCCGGCAGCGGCCACGCGCAAGTGTCTATGACGTTATCCAGAAAGCGCGTGCTCAAGTGCGTGACATCGCGCAGGCGGTCCCAGTCAATACACTTGATCGGGTCTGAGCCGTCGCCTACCTTGACGTAGAACTTGTTAAGATCAACCGAACCCAGGTTGCAGGAGTTTGAGAAGTGCAGAAACTGCTCGCCGCAAGGGTTGCAGGAATAGATTGGTCCCATAGACTTCATCAAATGATTATGCCTGTTGACCTGGTCTATAAAGGCGACGCCGGGTTCCGCATATTTGTGTGCCGAGGCGATGATGCGATTCCAGATGTCCGGCGCATAGACCATCCCAGGGCGCGGCGGCTGCTCTTTCGTACACACGTCAAGGTCCGCCGATTGAAAGGAAGCCTTATCGCGGAGGGTCTCGGTCGAACCGTCCGCGCGACGATAAATAGCATAGTCTCCATCAACCACCGGATCATAAACGGGGTCCGTCCAGGGCTTGCCGTCAAACTCAAGCTGGAACCATTCATGATTCTCCACCGCGTCCATAAACTTATCCGTCACGTTGACGGAGATATTAAAGTTGGTCAAAGAGTGCTGGTCGTTCTTGGCGTGTATGAACCTGAGCACGTCTGGATGCGTCACTCTCAGCATCCCCATGTTGGCCCCGCGCCGCACGCCTCCCTGTTTGACGACATCCGTCACCTGATTAACGATGTTCATGAAAGAGACTGGACCGCTGGCGACGCCGCGCGTGCTGCTGACCATCGCCCCGGCTGGCCGTAGTAGCTCATAGGTCATGCCCGTCCCGCCGCCCGTCTGGTGAATCGTCGCGGCGGCCTTGGCGTGTTCCATGATGCCCGCGATTGAGTCAGGCACTTCGAGCACGAAGCAGGCCGCGAGTTGACCGTTGGGCCTGCCCGCGTTGACCAGACAGGGAGTGTTGGGCACGAAGTCGCGATTGAGCATGATCTCGGACATCGCCGCGTAAAACTCGTCGCGCTCGGCCCCGTCCGCCTCGCCGCGCGAGACGTGGCCGACGACGCGGCGCACAATGTCGGGCCATTCCTCTATCGGCTGTCCCTGCGCGTCCTTCAGGCTGTAGCGTTTGCTGATGACGCGCCCGGCGTTCAATCCGAGCGGCTGGATGGGGGGCGTCGTTTTGATCTCTGTGTCGGAGGCCGTCGGGGGGGCTGTCTCTACTGTGTTCGCGGCCTTCGGGTCAATAGCGGTACTCATCTTCTATGCCTTTCCCGCGCGCAAGAGATGCGGCGCGAGGCGTCCCTTTCAGTGTTAAAAGATTCGGCGCTCGGAGTGTGCTTCCGGCGCCCTTGCAAATGTGATTCGGATAGCGCGCGTGGCCCAACTTAAGGCGACGGAGGCCCCTGCCGAGTGGGACCCTCACGGCCCTTTTCCCCGGCCCTGACCCGCCTTTTCTGAAGCGGAGCGCAATATACATGTTTCTCCCGATGATGTCAATATATTGTGGTCATCTTTTTTTTCAGTGCAATAGAGTGGATAACCTGAGAATTCACCTTAACTTCTTCAACTACTATTTTACCCTTTTTCAGCGCCGCCCGCCACCGTTCAGGGAGAGATTCAAGAGCCTGTCTCTCATCCAACGTTCGAGGCGCGGGGGGTATCTAAATGAGTCCGATGTTGGTCACCAAGGCAGGATGAAAGTTAAGCTGCGTGGGCCAGGGTCGCGGAAATTTTGCGGCGAAAATTTTTATCACGGGCACGCGCGCGGCCTGTGTTACAGAGAGTCGAGAAGAGCATTGGTAAACCAGGAGAACAGACAGGAAGACACGCTCGTGCGCGGCACGGCGGCGGATGGCATGGTGCGCTGCATGGCGGCGGTGACGACTAATTTGGTCGCGGAAGCACGACGCAGGCATGAGACCTCGCCGACGGTGGCGGCGGCGCTCGGTCGCACTCTGACAGGGACGTTGCTGCTGGGCGCGAGCTTGAAAGAGTTGGACCGCCTGACCGTGCAGATCAACGGCGATGGTCCAATCGGAGGAATTACTTCGGAGGCGAATGCGCTGGGCCAGGTGCGAGGCTACGTGCGCAATCCGCACGCGGACGCGGAGTTGAACGCGCAGGGCAAGCTGGATGTGCGCGGCGTGGTCGGCCAGGGGATGTTCTATGTGATGCGCGAATCCGGCTACGACATAGGGTTATATAGAGAGCCGTACAGAGGCTCTGTGCCGCTCATCTCCGGCGAGATAGCGGAGGACTTCGCTTACTACCTGATGAAGTCTGAGCAGATACCTTCCGCCGTCATGCTCGGCGTGCTCTTGCAGGCACGAGAGACGGGCGAGGCATTCGTCGCGGCGGCTGGCGGGCTGATGATTCAAATGATGCCGGGCGCGGATGAAAAGATAGTGGCCGAGATTGAATCGTCAGTCAGCCGCACGCCGCAGACGACAACGTTGATACGCGAGGGCGCTGGTCCGATTGAACTCTTGCGCGCGGCTCTCGGCCCTCTCGAATTCGAGATGCTGGACGAGCGGCCAGTGAGCTTCGCCTGTACCTGTTCCTATGAGCGTTTCGCGTCCATCCTAGCCTCGATTGATCGCGCGGAGTTGGAAGCGATGCTGCGCGAAGACAGGGGCGCGGTGATGACTTGCCACTTCTGCAACGAGACCTATCAAATAGACGAGGCCGGATTGGAGAGTATCGTTAAAGGCGAGATGGTCTCCTAAGAGAGAATAGAGGGTAGCCGAAATTTAGAGAGAACATGTGCCAGTACATCCCCGTGAGGGGATGCATATGATAGCCGTGGGCGATGCCCCGGCTATCATATTTAGCCCTTTCAGGGCTTTTGTGCCTTTACTTTGAAGGTGTGTTGGAAGTGAGCAGGTCATAGTTGCCCAGTTCACGATTGTGATTGTCGAGCGGGGTCAGCATGTCCGAAGTCTCTTCGAGCATTTGCCGGGTCATCGCAATCGAGTCGCTGAGTTGCTCGAAGTCCAGCGAGGAGACTCTTTCGGGCGTGGGCAGCGTCACGATCTGGTCGTTGACGAGACCGAAGAAGTTTTCGATAGACTGCAACTGGCCTTCGACGAGTTTGACGGAGCGCTCAAGGTCGTTGAAGGCGGCGACGCGGCGCTTGAGAATCTCGACGTTGGCGGCCTGGACGCGACGCGCGCGGTCGTCGGGCGAACTCTCTACGGAGCGTTCGGATTGCCGCAGTTGATTCTCCACGGCCTGACGGTTAATCGAGCGCAGGTGTTTCTTGCGGCGACGATAGACATCCAGAAGGTCCACGAAATCTTCCCAGCGTTGGTCCAGGCTCTGTATGTTGGCGGGAATCTCGCGCGAGCCTGTGAATTTTTTGTAGTTGGAATAAATCTGGTCCTTCATCCAGCGCAGGTACTCTACGGCTTCACGCTCGCGCGGGTCGAACTTCTTAATCATCTCTTCGCGGCTCTTTTCGCGCAACGCGCGCAGCCGCGCCTTCTGACGATTATTAACCAGGCGGCGATAGAATGAGCTTGCAGGCACGATGGCTAAATATGCTCCCTCGGCGGCGAGCGCCACTTCAAGCGGAATGATGGACGGGAGATAAGCGGCGGCCACCGCGAAGCCCGCCATGCCCCAGAAATTGACCGGCTCCTTGAGCGCTTCTTTCAAATACTGAAAGTTAATCTTCGATAATGAAAACTCTGACATAACCGTTAATCAATCCGACGAACAACAATTACACGGGAGACGCACCCACTGTTTCGCTTTGCGCAAAAGCAAAGGCGCATCTGTCACATCGTCGAGCCACCAGTGCCGGGCCAACCTTTAATTACCCGAACTGGTTTCGCCCTTCGCCGGAAGCGCCTCCGGTTGGCTCCCGCTGGCCCTCGCGGGAATCGCGCCCTGGACATCTCCGCCCGTCGAAGCGGGCAGCAGGCCCATCTCGCGCTTGTATTCAAGGAGCTTATCCTGCAACTGCATGTCCATCGCCTCGCGCTCGATGTCCTGCATCTGCGTATCAACGCTGGCCGCGCCGAGTTGCATCTTGGCTTCGGCGGCGGCGACGCGACGATCAATCTTATCGCGCATCTCATTAAAGGTCGAAGCATCGTCGCCGAGGTTGAAGGTCTCCATCGTCTGGGCGAGTTGCTCTTGCAGCTTCGCCTGCTTCGACTGATTGATCAACTGCATGGCCTCAGCCGTGCGCTTCTGCATTTGCAGCACGTAATTATCGCGCGCCTTGAGCGCCTGTTTGGATGCCGCCCCGGCGTGCTCAAGTTGCTGCGAGGTCTTCGAGAGATCGAGTTGCGCCTGTTGCAATTGGCCTATGTAGGCCGTGGCGATGTCGTCGCGGCCCATCTTGACGGAGGCTTTAATTTTCGAGTCGAGGTCCACGACCTGCGATTCAAGCCGCTCTTTACTACGCGCGAGCAGTTTCTCGGTCGCCATCACCTGCGAGACGGAATTATTCAATTCCGGCACACGGTCGCGCATATCGCGTATGGTCTGCTGAAGGATGAGTTCCGGGTCTTCCGTCTTCTCCACCAGACCGCCAAACAGCGAACGCAGCGAGCGTTTCATTCTGCTCCAAAGTCCCATCTCTTCTACACTCCTCCGGCAATTTAAGTAGAGCGAGTTTTAAAATTCAAAAAAGGCCGCTCGATTTCATCAACCACCCGCAGCAACATCTCGCGCGCCTTTTGTTTGTACGAAAAACCGTGCCAGGTGGTTGCAGTTTCACAAACGGCGACTTCATCCCTGAGTATAGCAGGAGTCGTAAACAAGGGGAAAGGCGAAGGGCGAAAGGCGAAAGTTTCGGCTTTAAAACTTTCCTATGTCGCGGCGATAGTGCATCCCGTCCCAGTGAATCTCGCTGATAGAAGCATAACAACGACCGAGCGCATCATCGAGCGTCCCTGCCGTGGCCGTGACGCCGAGCACGCGCCCGCCGCTCGTGAACCACTCGCCCGCAGCGTTGCGCCTTGTCCCCGCATGAAAGATTTCCACGCCCTCATGCTGCGCGGCGCGTTCGAGTCCCTCTATGCGAGCGCCCGTTTCCGGTTGCGCGGGATAGCCGCGCGCCGCCAGCACCACGCACGCGGAAGAATCGCTGGCCCACTCTACGTCTTGTTCGGAGAGTCCGCCGCCGCCGCGCGCAATCGCTTCAAAAATATCCGCCAAGTCGCTCTTGAGACGAACGAGGATGGCCTGTGCTTCGGGGTCTCCGAAGCGCACGTTGTATTCGAGCACGCGCGGGCCTGACGCCGTCAACATCAACCCGACGAAGAGCACGCCGCGAAAAGGCGTTCCATCCTCCAACGCGCCCAACAGCGTGGGTTCGATAATTTCACGCCTTGCGCGTGCGAGGGTTTCGTCGTCAATCACGCGATGATCAGTTATCGCGCCCATCCCGCCGGTATTTGGACCAGTATCATTCTCGCCGACGCGCTTGTGGTCGCGCGCGGGCGGCATCAACGCATAACGGCTTCCGTCGGCGAAGAGCAGCAGAGAGGCTTCTGGACCCGCGAGCGCTTCTTCTATGACGACGCGGCGGGCGGCTTCAGCACCGGCGGAATTTTGGACCATTAAATCTTCTATCGCCTGCAAGGCTTCCGTGCGCGAGCGCGCGACGACGACTCCCTTGCCCGCCGCGAGGCCGTCCGCCTTGACGACGACCGGAGCATCCAACGCGCCGAACTCGCCGCCGCGCAGGATTTCCCGCGCCTCTCGCGCGGAGTCAGCGATTTTGTAACGCGCGGTGGGAATCCTGTGGCGGGCCATGAAATCTTTAGCGAAAGCCTTGCTCGATTCGAGCCGCGCGGAGGCTTGCGGTGCGCCCGCAATTGCCAGCCCGCGTCTTTCAAACTCGTCAACGATGCCCGCCGCGAGCGGAGCCTCGCCGCCGACAATCGTCAAATCCATCTTTCGCTCTTCCGCAAGTTGGACCAAAGCTGGAATGTCCGTCGCTGCCTGGGGGATGATGTGGGCCAACTGCGAGATGCCCGGATTGCCCGGCGCGCAGAAGAGCCTGAGCGACCGGCGGGAAGTCGTCCGCAGCGCATGGCAGAGCGCATGCTCACGACCGCCGGACCCTATGACGAGGATATTCATGAAGGATAAGCTTCCCTCTTACTTGCGCAAATCGAAATTACGGATGCGTCCTTTCGTGGGCGGATGCTGTCACCTTCCCGCACGCGCTGTCAAGTTAAGTCCAAAGTCCAGGGCCCAAGTTCAAAGTTAAGACCAGAACTCTTCAGCCTCTTGACTTTGGAACCCTGGACTTTGGACCTTGGACCCTCTTGGTCCAACGACTGGACCAGCGAAGTTGAACGCTGAGACCTTGACACATTTTCGTGATGGTTATAATTTGACAAATAACGTGGCTGTCGTTTCAGTTGGCTGGAACCACCCGAACAGCCTGTTGGGGTGAGAGGACATCCCAGGCAATGAGCGTCAAAGGTACTACCGCACCCGCTTGGCAAGAGCTAAAGCGCCGCCCTGTTTTCGAGAGCACCTACCTTGATGCTGAAGTGATTATACGCTTTCACTTCAAGCCCAGCTTATAAGCGCAGCTTGCGCGCCCGCGATGATTCGTTTTGGGATATTGATTGCCAACACCTCGCGAGTTTGACTTAACAAAATAGTTCTGGCGTTGACCGGGTTTGAGGGCTTCGTGTCAGCACTAGAGGAGCACATCGGTGGGGGGATTTCATCATGGCACAAACGCAAGTGACGGCGGCCACCAATGGGAAATGGGGCCACATGGAAACTGAATTTGAAGATCGCATGATTAAGTGCGTGGACTGTAGCGAAAATTTCGTCTGGACCGCTGGCGAACAGGTCTTCTTTCACGATAAGGGTCTGAAGAACGAACCGAAGCGATGCAAACCCTGCAAGCAGGCGAAGAATGAGCGCCTCGCCGCGATTGTCGCCGCGCAGGCTTCAGGGGTGCGCCAGCGCATAGAGGTCTCCGTCCAGTGCGCGCAGTGCGGACAGGAGACGACCGTTCCGTTCTACCCGTCACAGGGTCGTCCCGTCTTCTGCCGCTCATGCTTTCTCGCAAGCCGTGGCGACGCTACGGGTAAAGTGGACCTTTAATACAGTAAAGAAGTGATGGCTAAGAAGTGATGAGCGATGAGTGATAAGAGCTAAGCTTTTACTCATCACTCAGTCCTCATCACTTCTTTATCTTGCTTATCACTCATCAAGGCTCTTCGTGCTCGAAGGTGATAGGGAACGTTTGCGACGACGATGCCCTGCTTGAAGAGTAGCTTTCGCCTCCCGCCTAATTATCCGCCGACGTGTACAACGGGGCGACGCTCAGGGTCGTCTTCCGCCTGGCGCAAAACTTCGTGCGTCACGGGCGCTGTATCGCCCTCACCGAAGGCTATGTATCTGAAGAGGAACGCGAGCGGATTGCCTTCGCTCCAACCGAAGTAAGCGTGCGGCAGTTGGCCCGTCTTGTTACGCAGGTGCAGGAGCAGCGCGGCGATGGCGTTGGGCACGGCGGAACTTTCCGCGTGGAGCACGCGATAGCCCTCAACACGTTTACCCTTCACCTTCAGCACGCCCGCGAACTCCGAAGCGTCGCAGGGCGTGACCTCTAAAAAGATCACAGGCTCCTCCGAAGGGATGTGATTGTCCTCGCGCTTCTCCCGCTCTTTCAACTCGTACTCGTTCTTATCGCCGCGATCACAGCGATTGGCGATAATGCGAATCGTGCCCCGGCTCGCCTCCGCGACAATCTCCTGCGCCGTCTGGTCCAATTCGACTTTTTCGACGCGCAACTCCGTCGTCCGCATGACGCGCGAGATGAGCGAAGTGAGGATGATTGCGCCGATGAAGAACGAAGCGATCTTGATGCCTTCGGGCCGCTCTATGACGTTGACGACCGTCGTGTAAGCGAAGATGAGCGCGATGAGCAGGAAGGGCCACCAGGCTTTCCCCTTCCGCCACACGGAGAGCGTCACGGCGACCGCCGCCGAACTCATCAGGACCAACACGCCCGTCGCGTATGCGCCGCTCTGGTCGTCCACGTCGGCGCGGAAAATAACCGTCACGGTGAAGGCGATGAGCGTATAGACGAGGACCAGCGGACGTGTCGCTCTGGTCCAATCCGGGGCCATCCCGTAACGCGGCAGATAGCGCGGCACGATGTTCAGCAAACCCGCCATCGCGCTTGCGCCCGCGAACCACAAAATCGTGATCGTGCTGATGTCGTAAACGGTGCCGAACGCGTCACCGAAAAAGCGGTGGGCTAGATAGGCGATGGCGCGTCCATTGGCTCCCCCGCCCGGCTCGAATTGCTCAGGCGGAATGAGCGTCGCGGTGACGAAGCTGCTGGTGATGAGAAAGACGCTCATGATGAGCGCGGCGTTCTTCAACAGTTTGCGTGTGTTGCGGACGCGGCCTTCAAGGAGCGACTGCGCGCTGGGCGGCAACTCGCGCTCGCTGCGCGTCTCGTGAATCTCATTAAGCTGCTTCTTCGTCAGCTTCCTATCGCCCTTCACGAGCGGCATGACGGCGACGCCCGTTTCAAACCCGGATAATCCGAGTGCCAGTTTCGGAAACAGGAGCAGCGCGATGCCTATCATCAGGAGCGGATTGCCATGCACGCGCGGATGAGAGAGCAGCGCATTCTTCCACGCGGAAAGATGCTCCGGGTGCGTCAACACTTGAACAAGCCCGTAGCCGACGACGATCAGATTCAAAAACAGATAAGCCGCGACCAGCACGACCGCCAACCCTATCGCCTCCTTGAAGCCTTTGAGAAAGACCGCGCCGAGAATGGCTATCAGGACGAGCGTGATTCCGACCTGATGTTTGAGGATGGCGGGCGTGAAGGGATTTTCTATGACGTGGGCCGTGGCATCCGCCGCAGAGAGCGTAATGGTGATGATGAAATCCGTCGCCACGAAACCCAGCAGGACCAGCACGAAGAGTTTTCCCTTCCAGCGCGAGAGCAGGTGTTCGAGCATCGAGATGGAACCTTCGCCGTGCGGGCTTTCGCTGGCGACGCGGTTGTAGATGGGGAGCGCGCCGAAGAGCGTCAGCAGGACCAGGATTAAAGTCGCGATGGGCGAGAGCGCGCCCGCCGCGATGAAGGCGATGCCCGGCTGATAACCGAGCGTCGAGAAATAATCAACGCCGGTTAGGCACATCACCTGCCACCACGGATGCTGGTGATGAGGCTGTTCCTCTTCCTGATGAGCGCCCTCCGTTTTCTTAATGCCCTTGAACAACCAGAGCTTGAATCGTCTTTTCGCTCTATCCTCTAGAATCGCCATAGTGACCCTTCCATAGCCCACACAGAGAGGGCTTCAGGCAACCTCGATTTTCGTCAGGGGGGAACCAGGCACTCGTCTCCGAAGTGCGCCCGTCCCGTCCGGCGGGAGCGAGAAAATCAAAGCAAGACAAGGGCTGATGTGTCATCCAATATAGCATGATGCGTGTGCGCTCCGAACAGACAAAAGCCACGAAGCGCAACCGTTAAGCAGCGGCGCACCTGTGGCCCGGAAGTTTGGAGTGGAGATGATTTAATCCCTTAGTCCCTTCCGCTCACGCCGACGAGGTTAGCTGACGGGCTAGGGCCACGGAAGGTGCCCTTCAAGGCTTGGCGGCCCAAACGCGACAGGCACGCCCGCTGTGATTCGCCCCGACGATGCGCGCCCTGCAAGAGCCTCTTTCTCTTGTCGCACGCCACGTTGCTGGTTCCCCCGTATCCGCCTCATGAGAATTCGAGAACAGATTTAGGCCACTAAATTTTTAAGCCGAAAGCGGCGACGCGCGCCCTCAGGACGAGCGCCGCCAACGCCTGATTTTACGCTCATCTACCCGCGCGTCAAGCCCACACATGGAGAATCAAAGATTCTCGTCATTCACAGATTATGAGCCACAGAGCGGCACACAGCGCATAGAGAAAGCAGAGAGTTTAATGAAGAGCAAGCTGGCTTTGCCTTTCCCTGCTCTGTGCCCTCTGTAAACTCTGTGGCTGATTTTTCAGAACATGAGCGGGCGGTAAATAGTCCCTAAAAAATAAACGGGCGGGAGCCTCCCACAGCACCCGCCCTGAAGGCCACGTGTCCTCACCCCACGCGACCACTACGCCCACCGGGGAGGTGAACGCAGCAGCTTTATACACCACTTCCAACAAAGTTTCAACCACAACTTAGACGCCTCCAAAAGCACCCGGACGGCCTCGCCAAACAGCCCTTTTGCCCCTCCGCCGGACCCATCCAAAGACCACGCGCCGCCACCCTATTTCATCCTTCCGCCTTCCCGCTTCCGCCTTTGCTCTTCTGTGGCGGCTTTGCCTCGGATACATTATCGCCACAATCTTTAACCGCCGGTGCGGCAGGAAATTCGGGGAAGATATAACAACTTCCCGCCCTTTACGCAGGACCAGGAATGGCACGGGCGTTGCTCGGACTTAAAAGCATGAGCGAGAAGACTTGCAGTCTGGGTCGCGCGGAAAGCTTTCCGCATCTCGTTCCCATCGCAACAAACTTTGATCATGATCACAAGGAGAATCGAACAGTGAGAAATAAACTCGGAATCGTTTTGGCCCTCGTTTTTGTGCTGAGCTTCGGGACCCTCGCCTTCGCGCAGAACACGAACAGCAGCACCACCACTACCAACACCACCACGTCCACGACACACAGTCGTCGTCATGGCCGCCGGCATTCGCGCAGGCATGGCCGCAGGCATAGCCGTCACAGCAGCAAGACGGGCGGCGGCAACATGAGCGGCGGCAACATGGGCAACGGCAACGCCAACCGCTAATCGTTCATGACGCACGCTCAAGAAGCGTCCGTTTTAGTTCGATGAAGATCGGAAAAATTGCATCATCCGCATTTCCTCGCGAAGCTTTTGAAGGGATGATGCAAGCGAGAAGCGCTTGAGGCTCGTTGAAAAACGACTCGCCTCTGCGTCGAAGAAGGGTGCGGCTATTTTGAGGAGGTAGCCGCACCCTTCTTCTTTAATATCAAGCCCTGACGTTTGCCATCTGCGAGACGGGAGCGACGGCTCCAGGCAGCGCAGTTTTGCGCGTTGGCCGTCGCGGCATTAAACTTTAAGGGGCGACGGTCCTCCAAACCAGAGACGAGCATGAGAAAGGAAAGCGACGCCTGGATAGTTCAACGGCGGGCGCGACGCGGCCCAGGTTTCTGCCGCCTGCTCGTTCTGTTCTGCTGCGGTTCATGGCTGCTCTTCAACCTCGCTGCCTGCGCGTCGCATCCGGTGGAGGAAACCGTCACGACAGATGCGAGCCGTTCATCCGCGCTCCCGCCCGGAGCGGAACCCGTCGCCATCGCGCCTGACCTGCCCGAACGAGATGAGAATATAGAAGCCGCTGGCGACCGCATCGCCGAAGCCATCACCTATCTCAACACGCGCCAGCGCGACCGTCGCGAAAAAGCCCTCAACGCGCTCAACCAGGCGGAGGTCGTCATGAATCGCGCCTTACGCGCCAAGCCGCGCAACGCGCAAGTCCACTCAGCCCTGCGCGCGGCCCTCAAAGATTTGGACGCCGCCCAACGCGCCATCCAGCGTGGCACGACCGACACCGCCGCCAAACAACTCGCCACGCTCAACAAGAGCCTAGACAATCTGGACCTGCGACAGACCAACGACCAACCATCAACAGACCAGGACGAAGAACCTTGAAAGGCAGAGGCTAGAGACTAGAGGCTGGTGAAGACCCTGGTGTGTTTGACCAGCCTCCAGCCTCTAGTCTCCAGCCTCTGCTCTTAATCATCCAGCTTGATACCGAAGCGTTCGGCCATGCGGTAGAAGGTACGGCGGTCTATGTGCAGGACTTCAGCGGCGCGTGTGCGATTGCCCGCGACCGCTTCGAGGACGTGTAGCAGATAGCGGCGTTCGAGCTCATCGAGCGAGGGTAAATCCGCGTAAAGGTTTTGCAGCGCGGTGCGCGGGTTTTGGGTGCGTGTGCGCGCGTCGCCGGTCTGCATCTTGGGCGGTAAGTCTTCCGGCGCGACCTCCGCGCCGCGTGCGCGCAGGGCCGCACGCTCGACCGTGTTTTCCAGTTCGCGCACATTGCCGGGCCAATCGTAGGACGCGAGCAGGACCAGCGCCGCGTCGTTGAAATGCAGACGCCGCCCAACCCCCTCTGAGGCCGTGTGCAGGAAGCGCTCCGCGAGCAGAGGAATGTCGCTGCGTCTTTCCCTGAGCGGCGGCACTTGCAGCGCGACGACGCTCAAACGATAAAAGAGGTCTTCGCGGAATGTGCCCGCTTTGACTTCGCGCTCAAGGTCTCTGTTGGTCGCGGCGACGATGCGCGCGTTGACATGCACCGTGCGCGAGGCTCCGACGCGACGAATCTCTCCCTCTTGCAGGGCGCGCAGCAGCTTGACCTGCATCGCCGGGCTGGTCTCCCCGACTTCGTCCAGAAAGAGCGTGCCGTCTCCGGCTTCCTCCCACAATCCCTTGCGGTCCGTGACCGCGCCCGTGAAAGAGCCGCGCGTGTGTCCGAACAGTTCCGCTTCCAGAAGAGTCTCCGTCAACGCGCCGCAGTTGACCGCGACGAAGGGATGCTGAGCGCGCGTGCTGTGTTTGTGAATGGCGCGTGCGACCAGTTCTTTGCCCGTGCCGGATTCGCCCATGATGAGGACCGTCGAACGCGAGGGCGCGACCCGCGCGATCTCCTTATAGAGTTCGATCATCGTGGGCGAGCGGCCCATCAGGCCCGCCTCTTCGTAGGTGGCCGAGAGCGCCTTCGCCAGAGGCTCTTCATCCGCCTCGCCCGCATGGCTTGGACCATCCATCGCGCGGCGAGCGGTCGCCACCACCTCTTCGACCTTGAAAGGTTTGGAGATAAAATCCCATGCGCCCTCGCGCGTCGCCTGCACCGCCGCGTCGAGCGTGCCAAAGCCCGTCACGAGAATCACAGGACACGCGTCGCGCAAACGCCTGAGCAGGTCCAGCCCGGATTCTTCAGCCTCCAGATTCACGTCGCTGACGACCAAATCAAATGTCTCTCCTTCCGCCAACGCGCGCGCGCGTGCGGGCGTCTGCGCGGTCTCCGTGCTCCAACCCTGCTCCGTGAAAATCTCTCGCAGCAGTTCACACGATGCGCGATCATCGTCAACAACAAGAATACGTTTCTTCATAACCAAGATGAGATGTCAGAGCCAGGGCGTCTTTGTCAGTACCGCCTGCTTAAGCCGGGCGGATTTCTGGTCCAGCAACGACCCGCCCGGCTTAAGCAGGCGGTACTGACTAGAGTTAATCAGACATTGACCTTTACATGTTCCTTATCATCTTTCGGCTGTTGATGCTCCTGCACGACCGGAAGCTTGAGACAAAAGCGCGCGCCCTCTCCCGGCGCGCTCTCAACTTCGATTTCGCCGCCGTGTTCGCGCGCCACCTGCCGCACGACGACGAGGCCGAGGCCCGTTCCCGAACCCATCTCCTTGGTCGTGTAGAACGGGTCGAAGATGCGCCCGCGAGATTCTTCGGAGAGGCCCGCGCCGGTGTCCGCAAATTCCACGAAGATTTTCCGCGCCTGCGCGTTAACGTGACTGCCGTTTGAAGGCGCGTGCTCATCCGCATCAAAGGCTTTCTGGATGCCTGTGCGGACGCGCAGGACGCCGCCGCCGGGCATCGCATCCAGCGCGTTGTTGATGAGATTGAGAAAGACTTGTTGGAGGCGGTCCGGGTCGCCCGCGACTTCCGGCAGAGCCTTGGCGAGTTCGGTTTCGAGCCGCACGCCGCGCGCATCGAGGGCTGGCGCGGTGGCGTCGAAGGTACGCAAGAGCAGCGCGTTGAGGTCCAACGGCGCAAGCTCTACGGCTCCGGGCCGGGTGCGTGCGAGCATAGAGCGCACGATGCGTTCGATGCGTTCGATCTGTTCGCTGATGGTTAAGAGACGGGCTTCGGCGGCGATGTCTCCGCCCAGGCGTGCGCGCAAAAGTTGGACGTGGCCGCTTATCAGGTTGAGAGGCGTGCCGACTTCGTGTGCAAACTGCGCGGCGGTCTGGCCCGCTGCGGCGAGCCTTTCGAGTTCGGTCAGACGCAGGGTCGTCTCCGACAATTGACGATTGATTTCCTCAAGCTGCTCGTTACGTTGCGCGAGTTCGGAGGTCGCTTCGCCGACGCGTTCCTGCAAGACCATGCGCTGCGCCTCGCGCTCTTCGGTCATCAAGCGTATGCGACCGATCATGCGGTTGAAGCTGCGCGAGAGGAGGCCCAGTTCGTCCGGCGCGCGCTGCGGTGCTTCAACCTGTAGGTCGCCCGCTTCGGCTTGAGACATGGCCCACAGGAGACGTTCAATCGGGCGATAGACGAGTTGGCGGAAGAGCAGGTAGGTGGCGAGCGTGATGAGGACCACGGCGGCCAGCGCCATCCACACCGCCGTCACCTTGAAGCGTTCGGCGATGAGCGTCGCGGTATCCAGTCGCTCGACCAGTTCGACCGCGCCGCTGTAGCGTCCCTGTTCGGTAATCGGCGCGAAGACCCTGTAGAGCGAGGCGTTGTTCCCGTCTGGCAAAGACTTGGTGAGGTCCGAAGCGAGACCGTTACGCAGGGCTGCCTTCGTCTCGTCAGGAATCTCTTCCGTGGGCTGGCTGTCCGCCGCCGCCGCGACTTCCACATACTTGCCGCCGACGCGTTCCCAGATACGCACGGCGACGAGGTCTTTGCGCGAGCCGCGCACGATGTTGGCCGCATGGGCCAGCATCTGCGGGTCGCGCGGCACAGGCATGTGGCTGATCTGCTCTGCGAGATTTATCGCTTGAAGTTCTGCGCGGTCGCGCTGCTCTTTGCTGAGGATGGCGGCGACGCGCGGGTTGACTAAAGCCAGCGCGGCGGCGAGCACGGTGACGGTAATCACCGAAGCCAGCACCGTCGTTTTCGTATGAAGCTTGAACGGACGCATAAGAGCAAGGATGAAGCAGGAAGGCGGAAGGGAAGAAAGAACAGAGGTCGGAGGTTAGAGGTTAGTTACAGCCTTTAACTAACATCCAGCGTCTGACATCTGGCATCTTTCTTCTTCATCTTTCCTACTTCCTACTCGCTTTTTGCCGTGCGGTGCGAGAGGAGTTGGCAGCGCCGGTTAGTGTGCCCTGGAGGCCGCTGCCGATGGCGGCGGCATCATCTACGGGCAGGGGGTCTGTGGCGACGCTGTCAGTGCCCCTCAAATCAGCCACTGCCACGACGCCGAGCAGCGCCGTCACGCCCAGCGTGGCGAGAATGTAAAGAATCGCCGTCTGCTCGAAATAGATCAGGGCGATGGTGATGACCGTGAGCGCCCCGACCCACAGGAACGTGTTCAGGCGTCGGCTTCTCCTGCCAGTGCTCGGATTAACTCTTCGACTCATTTCTCTCTTTCTCCTCGGATCATGACTGATGGAATAAGCGGATAATTTATCACACAGCGCGCATGGACGGCGAACCTGGCGGTCGTCCGGTTTATCGAGCGGGCGCAGAGTTCATAAAGAAGAAGAGGTTGGCCTATCTCTACAGCGCCAACCTCTCAAAAAAGGTTCTCAGACCGTTCGTTGATTAGGTTCTGTTTACATTGTTAGCGCAACCAAACAAGTGCGCTGACCAAACTCAAGAATCCCATATAGTTCTTTGACAGTTTATCAAAGCGTGAAAAGACTCTTCTGTAATGCTTGATTTTGTTGATGAAG
>DASYML010000032.1:0-40040 GCA_036009045.1 Pyrinomonadaceae bacterium | reverse complement strand
TTCTGCTTCATCCCCTTAATCTTCTCTTGCAACTCTTTCATGCGCGGCGCAAGCTTCTGCGCTTTCTTCATGGCCTTCGACGAACGCCATTTCAAGGGGAAGAAGAGCGAGTAGATGAAGATTGTGAAGAGGATAATGGCGACGCCGTAGCTGCCCGTAATCTTTTGCAGAAAGTTGATGGCTTTGAGAATCGGAACGGCCAAAAAGCGGCGCATATCACTGAAAAAGCCGTAGTTAATCAGCCCTTCAAGATCAATCTGACGACTGACATTCCGGCTAATCTCTCCACCTGCGCCAGTCAAGAGACTATGATCTTTTGGGCCAACATAAAGCTGCGTCTTTGAGCCATCGGTCGGAATCGGAATGTAAGCAGTGATGAGATAGCGTTCCTCTTTCTTGCCGTTTCCCTGATACTCATAACTCGCCGTTTGATATTCAAGTCCCTGTGTCTCTCTAGACGGAACAGCGACCATTGCGAAGTAGGTATCGCCGACGCCTGCCCAATCAATCGAGCCTGCGATGTTTTCATGGTCTTCGCCTTCAGGTCTTTTTGAAGAGAACACACCACCCGCGTTTTTATGAACCTCCGCACCGTAGACCCTACGCACCTTTTTGTCCGCGAGGGTGATGCCTTCAGGTGCAACGGAGTAGAAGGTGTAATGAGAGACGCCTTGATCGCCGATGCTTGGGCCAACGAGCAGCATGGCCTGTGGAATGTTCTGGCCGTTGCGCGACAGTTTGACATCAACCTCCGCCCCGTAGCTCTCGGCATTGAACGTGATGCGCTTGGTGGCATCAAGCCCTGTCGCATCATCATGAAAAGTAAACTCTATGCTTTTGGTTTCTGCTGGTCCAAGATTGAGCGTGATGTCGCCGTCGTCGCCCACAACTCCGTTGACTTTGTAATTCCTGAGATTGAGCAGGGCGTCCGCGCCAGCATCATTTCCGGTGGAGAGTTGCAGCGGCGCTTTGTCTCGCTTGATGCCTTCCTGCGAAATTAACTCAAGCGGCTCGTGATGATTTTTATCGCCCGCGACGGAAGAAAGCTCTCGATTGTTAGCCTTGTTCTTCTTGAGAATCCAACTCTTGATGACAGCGCCACGGCTGTCCAGTTTGACATCATAGAGCGGAGTCGAAATCGCGATGGTCCGGCGCGGCGTCGTATCTGGAGTCGAAGCATTCGCCTGAGTTGGCGGCGATGGCTGGTCTGGCGCGGGAGTGGCTGCCTGAGTTGCGGGGGATGTTGAACCTGCTGGCTGTGGCTGCGTCGCAGAAGAGTTAGTGTTGGTCTCTTGCGGGTTCGGTGTGGGTAAGTAACGGCGCTGAAGATAGCTCCATCCGAGAAGTATCAACGCAGAAAGTAGAAGAGCAAGAAGGAAACGCTGTGATTGCATCTTGATTTAATTAAAAACTCTCTCCGCCGAAAAGCCTCTCTCGCCAACTTCATCTAAGGACGCGAATTCGCTTTTCACTTGACCGGGTCATAACCTCCGGGATGAAAAGGATGGCAGCGCAAAATTCTCCTGGTTCCCATCCAGAGGCCGCGCGGCGCGCCGTATCTCTCAATCGCCTCGCGCGCATACTCCGAACAGGTCGGAACAAAGCGACAGGAGGGCGGCAGAAGCGGCGAGATAGCCGCCTTGTAAAGCCTCAGTAAAGAGACCAGAACGAACTTCATAGCCTTTTTTACCGCCCCGTTTAAATCCTAGTCCGCTCGTTCGTCTCTGGCCGCGCGAGCGATCATGCTCTGCAATTCCGCCAGCGGCTCTGAGACCTTGACATGCAACAGAGAGCGTCTCGCGTTGAGCACCCAATCGCATTTCGTTTGCAGCCCTTCGAGCAACGCGCCGTTCAAGCGAAACGCCTCGCGCAACAGCCGCTTGGAGCGATTACGCTCGACCGCATTGCCGATTGCCTTGCGCGAGGCCGTCAAGCCGATTCTATGATGCGAGAGATCGTTAGGCAACACAAAGGCCGTCATCAAACGGCCATCATAACGCCTGCCACGCGCGTAAACCCTACGAAATTCATCGGAAGTGCGCAGCCGCATGTCTTTAGACAAACGCCCGCGCCCTTCTAGTAATGTGTCGGGGTGAGACGTTTGCGCCCCTTCGCGCGGCGTCTTTTCAGCACCAGACGACCGTTCTTGGTCGCCATCCGCGCGCGAAACCCGTGTGTCTTGGCGCGACGACGATTGTTCGGTTGAAATGTTCTCTTTGACATAGTCGCTCATTCTCCACTCTAAGGAAAAGTGTAAGACTAACTGCGCACGGACATTCTGTCAAGAAACCAGCGCCCTTGCAGCCCCCAGGGCAAGAGATTTTTCGGCATTTCCCATGTCGGTTGCCCTCTCGTATTTGAAAGGCCCGAACATCTCTGAACGTCCCGAAAGCTTGTCCTTTATCCCGCTCATAAAGGCTCTTGAGCGATTCTTTCACGCGGGCCGGGGGCTTATGAACATGTCCTAAAACCGTTCTGTCCATAAATGTTGGCCCACCCGAAGAGACGGAAAGCCAATAAAAATGGACTCTTCAAGTGGGTCTCAAAAAATATTTCCGCAGCCTGTGGATTTTTCTTGCGTCGGGTCTCGGATTGTGCTAGTCTCCGGCCCGTTTCGCAGGACAAAAAAGCCTGTAAACTATTGAAAACGAAATACTTAAAGCAACACTTTAAGTATCGGAAAGTTTTCCACAGCCCTGTGGAAAACCCTGTGGAAAACTTTCTAATCCGGGTTGAAAAAGAGGCAAGAGGGTGATTTTGCAACATCTTCCGTCGCGTCACTCAAAGAATTGCTTGAGCGAGGTGGGTGTCAAGTTCTGTACTGTTCCAGGACGGCGATTTTAGCTTTGCCAAAACATCAATTTTCCCCAGATGAGACAGGACGGATAAGCCATGAGCACTGTAGTAGAGAATAGAATCTGGAGTGACTTGCTCCACGCCGTGGAAAAAAGGCTCAATCGTCAGAGCTTCGAGACGTGGTTTCGCCCGATACGTTTCGAGGGCTGCGATAATTCGGAGCAGGTCCTGCACCTGCGCGCTCCCAACCAGGTCGTCAAAGACTGGGTCAGTTCCAATTATTCAGAAGTGCTGGACGAATCGCTGGAAGAACTAAACCTGGCTGAGTATCACGTTGACTGGCTGGTGGAAGAAGAAGAGTCTCGTTCCGGGGAGCAAATCGCGGAGTCTCGCAAGGAAGATGAGGACTATAACCTCCCTTCTGCCGTCCCGACCAACGGCAAGAGCAAAAATTCCAACCTGTTCACGCTCCTGGAAGCGGCTGAATCCGATGGACTGACGCCCGGCGCGACGACCTTCGTTGATATAGAGCCGATAGAACTCAATCTTAATCCGAAATATACTTTCAATACTTTCGTCGTTGGTTCCTGCAACCAGTTCGCGCACGCGGCCTCGCTGGCCGTCGCCGAAGCGCCCGGAAAAACTTACAACCCGCTCTATATTTACGGCGGCGTGGGGCTTGGCAAGACTCACCTGATGCACGCCGCAGGGCACGCGATTAAGGAGCGCAATCGTCACCTGCGTCTTTCTTATATCTCAGCCGAAAAGTTTATGAACGAATTGATTAACGCGATTCGTTACGATAAGACGCAGACTTTTCGTGAGAAATATCGCTCGATAGACGTGATGTTGATGGACGACATACAGTTCATGGCGGGCAAGGAGCGCACGCAGGAAGAGTTTTTCCACACTTTCAATGCGCTGTATGACGGGCAGAAGCAGATCGTCATCAGTTCGGATTGCCCGCCGCGCGAGATTCCGACGCTGGAAGAGAGGCTCCATTCACGTTTCGAGTGGGGACTTATCGCGGACATGGAGCCGCCGGACCTGGAAACGAAAGTCGCTATCTTGAAACGCAAGGCGGACCTGGACGGCGTCATGCTGCCGGACGACGTGGCCTTCTTCATCGCGGGCAAGGTCAAAAGCAATATACGCGAACTCGAAGGCTCTCTCGTACGCCTCGTCGCCATCTCTTCTTTAAGGGGTCTGCCCATCTCCAAGATGCTGGCGCAGGATGCCATACGCAATATCGCGGAGGACGACCAGCCGGGCGGCATCACCATCGAACAGATTCGGCAGGCCGTCGCCAAGCATTACCGCCTGCGCGTTGACGAGTTGAGTTCAAAGAATAATGCGCGGCAGATTGCGGTCCCGCGTCAGGTGGCTATGTACCTGTGCAAGCGTTTGACGAAACACAGCTTCCCGGAGATAGGGCGAGAGTTCGGCGGCAAGCATCATACGACGGTTATCCACAGTGTGGAAAAGATTGAGGCGCTGGTTTTAAAGGATCCGAATTTCCACAGGGTCGTGAGCGACCTAATGGATAATCTTTGCAAATAGTTAGCCCGGTTTCGGGCTGAAAAGTTTTCCACAGTACGGTTTTCGGTTAAAGATTTTACATACAACACTTAACTTGGAGTTTTCCACATTTCCACAGGACCAATAATAAAGGGGGCTGTGGAAATGTGGAAAACTTTTACAAAAGCCGAGATTTCCACAGTTGAGAAAAGTTTTCCACAACCATTTCCACAGGGGCTGTGGAAAACAATCCCTTTAGCTACAACAATAAAGTGAGTTTTCCACATTTCCACAGGCCCTACTACTACTACTAGATATATATATAAGTATTTAAATTAATTAGTAATAGTAAAAGGCAAAGGGTTCTTCAGAGAGTCGCACTTGTGTAAAATCGGATTATAGGATACAGCTATCACACGCTTAAGAGGAGTTCACGTCAATGGAATTTGTTATCAGTAAAAATGTTCTACAGAAAGAGTTGGGCTTCGTCCAGGGCATCGTCGAGAAGAAGAATACCATCCCCGTCCTCTCAAACATTCTCATAGAGTCCGTGGGCGAAAATACCCTGCGCCTGATCGGCACGGACCTGGATGTGACGATTCGTTGCGAGACGATAGAGGTGGACATCAAGGTCCAGGGGTCCATGTGCGTGCAGGCGCGCAAACTCTTCGACATCTCGCGGCTCTTGCCTGATGCGCAGGTCACGTTCCGCAAGGAAGAGAATGATCGTGTGGCGGTCGAGTGTGAAAACTTCCGCTCGAAGATCGCGGGCGTGCCGCGCGAGCAGTTCCCGGAAGTGCCGAGTTTCAAAAGCGCGCCGATGAAGATGCCAGCGGAGATTTTCAAATCCTTCATAGACCGGACCATCTTTGCCATCACGCAGGAGGAATCGCGCTACACACTTTCGGGGGCGAAATTCATCCTGGATAAAACGGGCGCTAAGATGGTTACAACGGACGGACACCGTCTGGCCTATGTCGCACGTCAGGATTTGGGGCAGAACGCGCCCAGCGAGACGCTAGACGCCCTTATACCCCGTAAGACGCTGGCAGAGCTAACCAAATTAACGGCCTCCTTCGAGGGCGAGATTAGTTTGGGGGCCGACGACAACCACATTTACTTCGAGGTCGGCCCGCGCCTGCTCATCTCCAGAAAGCTCTCAGGGCAATTCCCGAATTATGAGATGGTCATGCCGAAGGGCAACGATAAATCCATCGTCTTCGACAGCGCGCTCTTGAATCAGGCCATCCGGCGCGTCGCCTTGATGGCGGACGACCGCTCGCACGCGGTTCGTTTTCATCTCGCGCCCAACCAACTCAAAATCAGTTCGCAGAACGCGGAGGAGGGCGAGGCGCTCGAAGTCGTCGCCACCGAATACAGCGGCGAGGATACGGAGATAGGTTTCAACGCTCAATATCTGCAAGAGTTTCTCAACGTCGTGGGCGACGCACAGATAACTTTCGAGTTCAAGGACGGCAACTCGCAGGCGCAACTGCGTCCGACCGTGACCGACAACGGCGACGAATACAAGTACGTCGTGATGCCCATGCGAATCTGAAATTCCAAAACGGTAAAATTTAAAACTTCATGAAAGGGAAGCTTTGCCACGCGCAAGGGCTTCCCTTTCGTAATGTGTGTGGACGATGAGCGAAAGAGACCTTGCTATCACATTCGCGGGCGGCGGCAATCGTGCTTTCTACGAGTTGGGCTTGATGAACGTGTGGAAGACCGGATTGCTGTCGCGCATCGGTTGCCTGGCGACATGCAGCGCGGGCGCGTGCGTGGCGACGTTGATGTTGAGCGGCAGAGAAGAGTTGGTGGGCCAATACTGGCGAGAGCGTTGCCGCGAAGTGACGAAGAATTTCGAGTGGCGAAGGCTGCTCAACGGCGAACGCCCGACGCCGCACGAACCGCTTTACAGGGAGATGCTGCTCTATGCTTACTCAGAGGGCGGACTTGAGCGGATACGTTCTCAGCCCTTCCCTGTGCTGGTGCTGACGACAGCCTTTCCGGGCAGGCTGCCAGCCCTCGCCGCAGTCATGCTGGCCTTCTGTAGTTATAAACTGGAGAAGCGTCTGCGCGATGGCATGATTCATCCGAGCTACGGTCGCCGCGTGGGTTTTACCGCGCAGACCTTCGATGCGAGGGATTGCGCGACGGCGGAAGAGTTAGCCGATCTGATTATCGCTTCGTCTGCGACCCCGCCCTTCACTTCCATCGGCAAATTCGGAGGAAGACGCCTGCTCGACGGCGGGGTGATTGATAACGTGCCAGCTTTCCTGGCGGATGATGTGCCGTGCATCAATCGTAATCTGGTGATGCTCACGCGGCCCTACCCGCGAGGGGTGATTGGCAGGCAGGGCGCGCGTCTCTACATCGCGCCACATGAAGCGCTGCCCGTAGAGCGATGGGATTTCACGCGCCCCGACTTGCTCGAAGCCACGATTGCCATCGGTGAACGCGACGCGGTAGAGCATCAATCCTTGCTCGCAGAATTTCTTCAATAGCCGAACCGCGAAGTCAGAATGTTTTCAGGAATTCTATGAGAGCTTTCTTGTCATCATCTGAGAGGGTCGTGCCGAAGTAGTGGCCCCGGTCCTCTACGAAGTCGGGGGCGTTACTGACTTTGAGCAGGGCGGGCGCGACCTCCTTCTTCAACAGTTCAGCCGCCGCCGCGTCGTCCAGATGATCTCGTTCGATTTTATGCAGCGAGCTTCTGGTCTTGAGAATGACGTTGAGCAGGTCTTTGCGTTCCGCTTCGGTGTTGATGCTGCCGAGCAGGTTGACGGGTGTGCCCTTTGGAATTGGTCCAAGAATAAGATCGCCCTTCTCGCCCGCGAGGAAATAGCTGACCATCATCAGACCAACAGCCAGCAAGACCGCGATGCCGCCCAGGATATGCGGTCGCAATCCGTGATGCTTGCGCCATCCGCGTATGAACAACACGATGCCGAGGAGGCAGAGGATGAGCGGGAGCAGCCAGGGGTAAACGAGAATGACGCGGCTGCGGTAATCGAGCGTCGCTTGAAAGGCTTCGGGCAGATAGACGGCTGGGATGCGGAGGTAGCTCTTTTGCTGCGTCACCCAGATAGAGTTTTTATCGTCGCGCTTTTCGGGCCAGAGCAGTTTAGCGATGGCATCGTCGAAAGCTTCCATGCGTCCTTTGACGGAAGGATCGCCGGTGTATTTTCCGAGCGCGTTGTTGTGGAAGAAGGGAGCGGTGGCCCACATCCCGACGAGCGTCGGGACGCGGTAGTAACCCGGACCACCCGCAGGCATCTGAAATTTACCCGTCGAGCCGTCGAAGGGATTGTAGACATCTATCTCGCCGACGCCGGGAGAGTTCTTGTAATTTTCGGAAGAGAAATTGTCCCAGACATGGCCGCGCGTGGCGTTGGTGGCGAGAGAGCGCGCGGCGTTGGTTTGAATCATGGTGACGGGCAGGCGCTGGTCTATCGAAAGATAATTCTGGACCAGAAAATCGGGCTGCAAGACTTCTTCGCGCGCCCGCTGTTTGTATTCGTCGGAGAAGCGACCGTTCAGGTCATAGCCTGCGGGCTGCTTGCTCGAATGGCACATCATGCAGTTCTCCGCGAAGACTATCTTGCCGCGTGTGAGAATGGATTGGTCCTGCGTTTGAAAATCTTTCCCGCCCGGCGCATCCGAGAGATGCATTGGACCAGTAATTTTTAAAAAGTATTTGGCGAGATTATCCATGCGCGGCTCGGTCGCCTGCCAGAAGACGGAGTCCTGCTGCGCCTTCGTAATCTCAATGGGCGTTTGCTTGCGGAGGCCGATGAGCGGGTTGTGATGCTGGACCCATTCCTGATGATATTCGCCTATGTTGATGTAGACGCGGTCGAGCGCGCCGATGATGCCTATGGAATCCGCGCCGTCCATGAGGATGTGCGGAACGCTCCTGTTCTCATCGCGCGTTGGAAGAAGCAGAGCGCCGCCGGACATCTTCTCCGGCGTGCCTTCAGCGAGACGCGCGCCGACGTTGAAGAGCGGATTCATGGCGTTCGGATTGTTGATGCCATCGGTCGCAATCAGAGATGTATCGAGCGTCCCGCGCGGCGTCTGGTCCAGTAATTGATAAACGAAGCTGTCGGGCTTTAACTCCGCTCCGAAAATCTGATTGACCTTGAAATACTGGTTGCCGATGTTCGATGAGAGGTTCTCCCACTTCGGATTTTCCGGGTCGTCGGGCGGATGCAAAGGGTGCATCTGGACGTGGCAGAAGGCGCAGGACATGCCGACGCGATAGGGCCGCACGAGTTTCGTGTCGTTGAAGTAAACGGGGTCTTTGTAGTATCTCTCCGCGTTCCAGTTTTGCCGCGCCGTCTCGTCGAAGGCTGGATTCGGAAAGAGCCTCAAGCCGACGACGCCCGAAGACTTGCCGTAGATGTTGGCATCAACAGTTTGCATTTCCGGCTCGGCTCGCTCGTCCAGCCACAGTCCATACTGGTCCTGCTTCGTCGCCTGTCTGAAGCCGGGTTCGTTGACCAGTCCCATCAACTTGAAACGAGTCGCGCGCTTGCGTGAATCCAGAGTCTTCAGCAAATCCGAAAGGCCGTAGCTGTGTTGCGACATGTAATCCCAGAAGGCTTCGTTGCCGCCGGTCCACAACAGCCATGTGTTGCGGCCCTTAATCTCCTCCGTCGTGAGAGGCGTGTTGTTATCCATGCCCCGGAAAATATCCTCCGCAATCTCAGGATAATCGTTTGGAGTCTTGCCGTTCGCCTTGGCCTCGTCAAAGGTCTCTTGGCGAGTGCCCGCGTTACGGCAGCCCGCTGTGATAAGCAGGCCCAACAACGCGCCTGTGAAGATGATGAAGATGATGCTTTTGAATAGTGTGAGGATGGGCCAAGCCTTGCCGTTATCCATGAAAGACCTCCTCGAAAGGGTTGCCGTTGGCTTCAAAGTGAGACGGGTTGGGATGCTCTTCGACAGATGAGACGAGCGCGCGAGGTTCATTTGAAAACGATAGGTGCATATCATTTTTCGCGGATTAGAGCAACGAAAATTTTTTCACGGAAAGCGTATTGACAGCATATCTTTATGCTGTTAGGATGCGCGCCAGTTTGATCCTTGGTTAAAGGTATACACACAGACATTCATCAACTTTCACGCCAGTGGAAAGATGAGCGAGCCGCTGCCAGCGGCTTCTTTGTAAAGACTAACTCCAACACTTTCGATAAGAGTGTAAAAAGGGAGGCAAAACCTCTTGGCCGACCATAATGACCCCAACGCGGTCAACTCGATTTTCTCGGATATTGATGTCAGCGCCGCTGACCTTTACGACCTCTTCGGCTTCCCCAGCGATGATAAGAGCGGCGGGGAGAAGGTCGTCATCGCCCTGACCTTCGCTTCTGTGCCGGAGGCCGGTGTCTTCGACACGGACATGCTCTACAGGATTCTGATCAATCCGTCTCCGAGAGTCACGCATCCGACAAGAGGCGATCACAGCCTCGATGGATTGCTCAAATATTTCGAGGCGCTCAAGGACAAATATCTGGGCGCGTTCATCGCCTCGGAAATCCGCGTCACCGTTGACCAGTCTCAGAGGGCCACCGTCAAGTTTAGCAACTTCCCCGGCGGCAGCTTTCAGACCGTCGTTAATCTCAACGAAGTTCTGGACATCAACACCCCCGACGGCCATGCCATCAAGACCTTTATCGGCGGGCGCGACGATGCCTTCTTCAACGACCTGACGGGCTTCTTCCGTTCCATCAACTACGCGCCGCAGTTCTATCATGTGCCGCATACGATGCAGAACGCGCGCGAACTGAAGATTCCGAAGACGCTGCTCGAACTCGAAGGCAACGACCTTTTCAACTTCGATCCGAAAGACCCGCGCTGGGGCTATCACGACGGCAAAAAGAGGGACCTTCCGCCGGGGCCGCTTGTCTGGAACGGCGATAAATTCCGCAAGGATGAGAACGGCAATTACCGCTTCGTCTACACGGGCGAAGATTGCCAGGCGGGAAAGAACATCAACGCCATCATCATGGAAATACCGCTCGCCTTCCTGACAAAGACGCCGGATGAAGATCGTGTCGTCAACTGTTGGGGCGAGAGTTGGGTTCTCAAAGCCGCTAACAAAATTGAGACGATTCCAGATCACCCTTTCTGGTTGGAGCATCCCTGGGCGCTGCTGGATTCTCTCAAGTTCGATGATGAACTCAAGAAATACAAGCTCGTTGACACGGACGGCCAGCCCTTCGCGGATGCCGCCTTGAGCGAGCGCGAGGACAACCGCCAACTCGGCGCTAACAACTTCTGGCTTGCCCCGCACTTCATCAAAAGGTTGGCCCACCTGGGCTGGGCCTTTGGACCATCCATCAGCGCGCTCGGTCTGGGGACATCCTTCGACCATGACAACTCGCCCGTCTCCGTCCACAGGACCTACGCCTCCGCCATAGAGGCTTTCCCGCGCGCCAAGAAAACTCTCTTTCAGGAATTGAACATGCCGGACGATTCTTGGAATCCGAAGGGCTTGAACATCGCTCTGCGGCGTCCCTTTGAAATCTTCGTCCCGAACGTCTGCGCGATAGACATGGACACGACGGGCACATGGCCCTTCGGGCGGCGGCTCGAAGATCAGGTCGCCACCCGTTTTCTCTCTATGTTTCTGGATATGGAAGCGGAGTTTAACGGCAAGAAATATCACATCGAATTGCTCAACGATCAATCCCTCTGGGACGCCGCGCCGATTGAACCGAAGACGCCGCCCAATCCGCTCAAGAATGATAAGGAGTTTCTGGACCACTTTCCATATCTCGCGGAACCCTGGTAACGCTCCCGCACATTTACGAACTCAAGGATGAACAAACCAACCGATTTCGAGATTGATCTGGAACGGCTCGATAAAGAGATTGCGGAACTGAAAGACATCGCGCTCGTCGTTCCGATTGATAGCGAAAAAGCAACCAGATTCGTCTATCGTCTTTATCAACGCGCCTCGCTCAAGGGAGACTTAAACGAGTTCGAGGCCGTCGAGACGGCGCTCGATACTGCCATTCGGAAAATTGGCCCAGCGCCGGATTTCTATTTTCTCAAGGCAAGTATTGATTTCAAACTGCACCGCCTCGCCGCGACCAGACGCGATCTGGAAATGGTCCCGGAACTTCTGGAAAGCTTTCAAGCCAGGGTCTTGCTCGCGGACCTTGATTTTCAAGAGGGCAGGTACGACGACGCGAGACGCGGATACGAAGCCCTCATAGATGAGGAACGGACCTGGGACAATCTCGCGCGCCTTGCCCATCTCGAATCGAAGATGGGAGAGACGGCGGCGGCAGACAAGTTGTACCAGGAAGCCGAAGACGAACTGACGGCCAAGGAGATGCGTTCCTACGCCTGGGTCCAATTGCAGAGAGGCTTGCTCGCTCTCAAGCATGGCCGTTATCAAGATGCCTGGTCCAATTACAAGCGGGCCGGGCGGGCTTACACAGGCTACTGGCTCACGGATGAACACGTCGCGGAGTTGTTGGGCGCTGAAGGAAAGTACGCAGAGGCCATCGCGCTTTACCGTCAGGTCGTGGCGCGCGTGCCGAAGCCGGAACTACAACAGGCGCTCGGAGAGCTTTACACGCTCCTGGGCCAACCCGTCGAGGCCGAAGCCTGGTACGAACGTGCGCTCGCCGCTTACATGAAGTCCGCCGCGCGCGGCGACGTGCATTACTATCATCATCTGGTGGATTTCTACGCGGAGGTGCGCGAGGACGGCGCGGAGGCCGTCAAGTGGGCGCGCAAGGATTTGGAACTGCGCCCGAATTTCTCTACGCAGTCGGCGCTCGCGCAGGCTTTGTATCTGGACGGGCAGTTGACTGAAGCGCGCGACATGATGAATCAGGCACTCTCATCGGGCGCGCGGGACGCGCAGATGTTCTATCACGCGGCGATGATTCAACAATCTCTGGGGGAGACCGACGAGGCCAATCGTTACACGCAAATGGCCTCTGAGATTAACTCGCACTACCGGAACTTTCATGTGCATCATTGAGATAATTCTGGACCAAGTTACCGGCAGATCTTTTACATCCGGTCGCTTTGTTTTCAACCTCATGCTCTTAACTTTGGACAACTAAACGGAGGCTTAAAATTATGTTCGCAGGTGGCATTCTAGGAATTCTGGCGCTGTTGTTTAGCTTGGGAAGTTTGATCTGCTTTGTCATCGTTTTGATTAAGCAGTTTCAGGACGCGGGGGCAATCCAAGGAATTATAGGAATTATAACCTGCGGTATCTGGACCTTTATCTGGGGATGGATGAACGCAAGCCGACTTAACATTAAGAATATCATGTTGATTTGGACAGCGTTGCTTGTCATCGGGATTATTCTCAGGGTGATACTGTTCTCCACAGTAGGAGTTCCGTACCCGGCAGGCACGCCCGTCAGGCCATAAGCGACACGCTCCGCACAAAGAAAGCCAATTCATTCTTCCCGCGCGCGAGACTATTTACGCTTCAAGAGAGGCGTAAACAGTCTCGTGTGTGTTAAAATTTGGCATGCTGCTCGAATCTCTTGAGGTCCATAATTTCAGGAACTTGAGCGGCAAAGTCTCCTGGGGACAGGGTCTTAACATCCTCTATGGCGATAACGGGCAGGGTAAAACCAACTGGCTCGAAGCCATCTACCTGCTCGCCACCAGCAAGTCCTTTCGCACACAGCGCCCGCACGAGGCCGTCCGCTTCGACGAAGATTTAGCCGTCGTGCGTGGTCTCGTCGGGCGCAGCCAGGATGTCCACCGCGAGCTTCAGGTAGCCATTCAGGGCAACACCAAAACCATCTCCGTCAACGGCAAGCGCGAATCGGTCGCGCGTTATCTGGGCCAACTTCAGACCGTCGCTTTCACCGCCGACGAACTCGAAATCGTGCGCGGCATGCCCGACGCGCGTCGCCGCTTTTTAGATCGCGGCGTCGTCTCACTGCATCCATCCTACGTGCAGACTCTGGCGGACTACAACCGCGTCATCAAGCAGAAAAATCGTCTCCTGCAAGACGCCTCCGATTCCGAGATGAGCATCGAACAGATGAAGGAAATCATCGCTCCCTGGAACGAGCAACTCATCACCCTGAGCGGCGTTATTCACCGCGCGCGAACAGATTATGTGGAGCGTCTCAGCGCCGCTCTCGAACGTCGTCTTTTTGAGCGCGAAGAGATCACGATTCGCTATCTCTCATCGCTCGAAGGCAAGGGTGATTTGAGCGATTATGAAGCCCTCATGGCGGAGCGTTTACAGCTTCGCCTGACGGCAGAAATCAGCAGCGGATATTCCCTCATAGGCCCACACAGAGACGACCTTGAAATCCTGTTTGACGGACGGGACATGCGTCCCTTCGGAAGCTCCGGCCAACAGCGTAGCGCGTTGATAATACTTGACTTAGCGGTGATTTCCGTGTATTATTCATGGTACAACGAGTATCCGCTTTTCCTCATAGATGACGTGGATGCGGAGCTTGATCGGAAGCGTATCGGTTACTTGCTGGAATACCTGGAAGGGCGCACCCAGACGTTCATCACGACCTCTAAAGAGAGCCTCGTCGAACAGTTTGTCGCGCGTGCCAACGTGTACCGGATTAGTGATGGAATGGTCGAAGAAAATGTGCCCACTTCGGAGTTGATTTCGTCAACCGCGAAGGGCCTCGATGGCATCTAAACAAGGGCGCACAAGGCGCTTCTCTTTGGGAGCGCGAGAGTGGTTCCGCTCAAGTAAAGAAGAAGAAAATTTATGACCAGCATATTTGAAGAGGAGAGCAGTTTGGCAACAGCAACATCATCATTACCGAAGAAGAAGAATGAGGCGTACGGCGCGGCTCAAATCACGGTCCTGGAGGGCCGTGAGGCGGTCCGCAAACGCCCCGCGATGTATATCGGTTCGACCGGCGACATGGGACTCCATCACCTGGTCTATGAAGTCGTGGACAATTCCATTGACGAAGCGCTCGCAGGCTATTGCGACACGGTTGACGTAACGATTCATCTGGACAATTCTATCACCGTCGTGGATAACGGTCGCGGGATTCCAGTGGACTATCACAAGGGCGAGAAGAAGTCAGCCGCCGAGGTCGTCATGACCAAACTCCACGCGGGCGGCAAGTTCGACTCCAACGCTTACAAGGTTTCCGGCGGCCTGCACGGCGTCGGCGTCTCCTGCGTCAACTTTCTTTCCGAAACCCTCCGCCTCGAAATCTGGAGGGACGGCAAGACTTACGAGCAGGAATATGAAGCCGGTATCGCCGTCACCAAGTTGGAGCAGACGGGCAAGACTCGCAAGCGCGGCACGAAGGTCACCTTCAAGCCCGACACGAAAATCTTTGATACGACCGAGTACAGCTTTGACAAATTGTCTGAGCGCCTGCGCGAGAAAGCATTTCTCAACAAGGGCATTCGCATCACCATCAAGGATGAACGCGGAGAGACGGAGCGTTCGCACGAATTTTACTACAAGGGCGGTATTGCGGAGTTCGTCAAGCATCTCAACAAGAACAAGACCGTCCTGCATGACAAGCCGCTCTATTTTGAGAGAGTGGCGGACGCGCTCTCGATAGATGTCGCCCTTCAGTACAACGACGGCTATGACGAGAAGGTTTACTCCTTCGCCAACAACATCAACACGGTGGACGGCGGTTCGCATCTCTCAGGTTTTCGTTCCGCCTTCACCCGCACGATTAATGCCTACGCGCAGAGTTCCGGCCTGGCGAAGAACTTCAAAAGCTCTCTGACGGGCGATGACGTGCGCGAAGGTCTGGTGGCGGTTATCTCCGTCAAACTGCCGCAACCGCAGTTTGAAGGACAGACCAAGGGCAAGCTCAATTCCGATGTCAAAGGCGCTGTCGAATCATTTCTCAACGAGCGTCTGACGGAATACTTTGAACAGAATCCGACGGTCGCGAAAAAGATCGTCGGCAAGGCGGTTGATGCGGCGCGCGCGCGCGAGGCCGCACGCAAGGCACGCGAGATAGTCCGCAAGGGCGCGATGGGTTCGACCATGCTGCCGGGCAAACTGGCTGACTGTCAGGAACGCGACCCGGCCCTGTGCGAGATTTACATCGTGGAGGGAGATTCGGCGGGCGGCTCTGCCAAGCAGGGACGCGACCGCAAGAATCAAGCGATTCTCCCGTTGAAAGGTAAAATCCTGAACGTCGAGAAGGCGCGCGTTGATAAGATGCTCGGCCACGGCGAGATTAAAACTCTCATCACGGCGCTCGGCGCGGGCATCGGCCAGGACATGGACATCAGCAAGCTTCGTTATCACAAGATTATCCTGATGACGGACGCCGACGTTGACGGTTCGCACATACGCACGCTGCTCCTGACCTTCTTCTATCGTCAGATGATGGACCTCGTCGTTAAGGGTCACGTCTACATCGCGCAGCCTCCGTTGTTCAAAGTGAAACGCGGTAAGAAAGAGGAGTACATCAAGGACGAACGTTCGATGGTGCGCTTTATGATGCGGCAGGCGACGAGCGATATGAAGGTCAAGTGCGGCCCTTCAAAGACCGTCACGGAAGGACGCGAACTCGGAAAAATGTTGGAGCAGATGGTCGAGTTCAAGCGTCTCTGCGAGAAGACGACGCGCAGGCTCGGCGGCGACAGCCACCTCATGGACACTCTGCTTGAAGCCGTCAGCGGGCGCCAGGGCGTCCTGCGCGAGCCGGGCATGACCCTCCGCACGATCTTTCAGGACGGCGACCTCATGGCGCGCGTCGAAGGCATCTTGGCCGATGAAGGCTACGACACGGAACTCTTGACGGACGATGAGCACGGGCTGTGGGAAGTCAAGACGACCTCTGAGAACGGCACGACCGTGTGCATAGATTGGAACTTTGCGAGCTACGTGGAATTTCAGAAAGCCGTCGAGTTGTACACGATGCTGGAAGAACGCCTGCCCGCTCCCTTCATCGCCGGAGAGAACGGCTCAAGCGAGCAAATCCCGACGCGTGAGGCCCTACTCGAACGCGTCCTCGCCTCTGCCAAAAAGGACCTCACGATTCAGCGTTACAAGGGTCTTGGCGAGATGAACCCTGAGCAACTCTGGGAGACGACGATGAACCCGGAGAAGCGCACTCTACTGCAAGTGAAGGTGGACGATGCCGTGGAGACGGACCAGATTTTCACCGTCCTGATGGGCGACGCCGTCGAACCGCGCAGACGCTTCATAGAAGACAACGCGCTCGATGTCAAGAATCTTGACGTTTAAAAAATTCGACTGCCATCAGGAAAGACGAGCGGTAACAAATGCGGCTGAGTGTGGAACTCAGCCGCATTTATTTTGTGGGGTGAGTTTCGGAAATGAGGGAGATTGCTTTTAATCGGCGAGAGTGAAAAGAGGTCCCAAACATACTTTGACCCAAATCCCCTTGCTCGAAACGGAAGCGATGCGAATTGCGCCTCAACTACTAATGGTGATTGCCTGCGAAACATTTCAGGCCCACCGAAAAAATTTTCATTAGAGCGATTTGCAATCGGATAGGGCCGCTCTGGCAGCGCGTCAATGTCAGTACCGCCTGCGGTAGCGGGCGGGTTATTGACATGACAACGACCCGCCCGCTACCGCAGGCGGTACTGACATTAGTGACTCTCAATCGCAATCGCTATAATGCCTCATCACTTCCTCACGACTCGAAAGGTATAGTCGGCCACGGCCTCGATTTTTTGGTCCTCCGTGATGCCGCCGAGTTTTACTTTATAATCTCCTGCGGTCAAAAGTTTCGCGGGTATCTTCAAGTCAACCATGCCCTCACCTGAACCTGTTGATTGAGATTGCAGCGCGTCATCTTTCCACAGTACGACATCTTGTCCCTGGACCTTCCGAATCTCTGCGCGGTAGAGCCTGTCTGAATCCTGTTCCAGGATTATCTGCACCAGCACCCGGTCCGCATCCGTGGGGATTGTTAGCGTGTGAGCTTCATCAGCGCTGCGTATAGAGCCGGGGACGAGCAAGAGCGTCGCGGGCAGCGGCTCCTTTGAACTTTGATTTGAAGGGACGTTGACCGTCGGCGGCTGCGTGCCTCCCGGCTGCTGGACCTGCGGTTGACTCGGCTCCTGCTGCGCCAGCGTTTGACGACGCTCGCTACTACTGCGCCAGCGCGCGACGCTGAATAATGCCAGCGCGACGAAGAGTAAGAGCAACGCGACTTGCGCGAATTGCAGGATGGGATTTTGCGCGCGCAGGAAAGCGAGCGATGATCGCCACCGTTTGACCGGCTCGGACTCGCGCGCCCGTGTGGTTTCAACCGTCGCCGCGACAGCCGGAGAGTGTTTGAGCAGCCGCGCGAATTCAAGCCTCCGACGCACTTTTTCTGAGAACATGAAACGCTTCTCGAAAAGCTCACGCTCGCGGGTTGAAAGCTCGCCACGCACGTAATCGTCTATCAGGTCGTCTTCGGCTACCAGCATCTGCTCGAAAAAATCTTCGTCGCCGAAATATTCTTCCTCAAGCCGGACTTGCTCCTCGTCTGACAAATCTCTCAGGAGATAGCGCGTTATTAATCTATCTTTGTCTGAATTTTGGACCACTGAAATTCCTGCCCTCTATGTGTGTCGAAAAAGGCGTTTCTATTTCGTCTCGCCGACGGGATTATTAAGGCACTCCGTGACACATTGCTCAAGCTGCATTCTGATTCGATGAACTCTTATCCTCAGAGCATTGAGCGGGATTTTCAACTGTTCCGCCAGAGCCTTCCGGCGCTCGATCTTGGCACGCCTGTCCTCCTCGTAATAGGAGACGATCAGGCGACGATTTTCATCCGGCAGGCGGTTCAGACAGGACTCGAAGCAGGCGATGCGTGCTTCCTCGTCCGTGCGGTCTTCGAGGAACTGGATGGGCGGCGATAAATGGTCCAGAGCCTGTCGCTGCTTCTGCTGCTCCTTGAGGGTTTCCATAAAGAGCATACGGGCGACGCCGTAAAAATAGCTTTGGACGTTCTGTATACTTTCTCCCTCGTAGACTTTTCTCGTGACCCGGTTGATAGTTTCATCCGCGTTATCGTCAGGAGTCTCGGAACCTCGCCACTCGAAAAATTTGACGAGTCGTGCGCGAATGTTGACATACATCTCGCCCGCGCGCTCGCGGTCTTCATCGAGGCAGGCCAGCAGTCTATCGAAAGATTCTTTGGTCGGAATCCAATTTTTCTTCAGATGGGGAGAATCACTCATCATGCCTGATTCCCCCGCCATCATCACCTTCGTCAAGCCTCATCACATTTCCCCTCAGACACCTCTGCTGCTGCTGCTTTGCGCTTCACTTCCACTCGCCCTGGAGGACGAACGCGGCCCAGTAATAAGGCGAGCGCCAGCGTTTCTGTCTCCACATGTTGACCTGCGCCGCGCGCAATGCGGAGGCGGGCCGCAATCCTTCTCCCAACATTCCGCGATAGAAATCGCGCATCAACTCCGCTGTCGCCACGTCGTCCACCTTCCACAAACTCGCCGTCACGCGCGCCGCGCCCGCGTACATAAAGCCGCGCGTCAGGCCCACCAATCCTTCGCCCTTAATCTCCTTGCCGAGACCCGTCTGGCACGCGCTCAGAACCACCAGGTCCGCTGGCAAATTCAGATTATAAATCTCGTGCAACTGTAGAAAGCCTTCCTGCGGTCGCCCCGCTTCGTCAACGAGCGAGAGCACGATGCCCGACAACTCCGGGTGCTCGCTGTTGAGCAGCCCGTGCGTGGCGAAATGAACGATGCGATACTCGCTCAACTGCGGGTCGAGCGCCTTGACCAGACTCGCCTGAAAATCCAGCGCCCTCATTCTGCTTCTGGCCGGGACCAGCGCGAGAATTGATTTCGCCTCGTCGCGCGAAAAGGGAAGCCGCCCGATAACTGGTCCACCATCCGTCAACCCCCATTCGTTGATAGAGCGTTCGGCGTCGGATGCTGCTCCGGGATTGGATACTGGTCCAGAATTGGATGCTGGTCCGTTAGAGGCGTGATGCGAAGAGATGCCCTGGCCCGTGTTGGGCCATGATGTTCTTCGCGCTCTTCCTCTCCTCCGGGACCAAACCCTGCTGTCATCTTTATCAAAGACCGGATCGGCGAAGACGGCCAACTGCTTCGCGGCGGGCGGGCGCTCGCGCAACTCTTTTCTGAGCACCGCCAGGACGGAGACGGAAGGCAGGCTCACGATTTCATGTCCGACCATCAAAGGCTCCATCTCATCGTCGCTCACCGTCGAAGCGGATTCCTGGACCAGCTTATCTCCCATGTTTGTCATGACGGGCGCGGGCAACGCCGCGAACGGCACATACTGCAAAGCGCCGTCGCTGATGACAACGATTCTTTTATTTCCCAGCAGCATTGAGACGGGACCAAGCAACATGCGGCTCAGTTCCGCTGCGGCTTGAGGATAATCTTCCTCTGCCTGACGCCAGCGATTGAGGCGCTCTTTGATTGACTCGCCCGCGATGCGACGGTTGCGCGCGGTGAGCAGGTCATAGACGCGACGCGCGGGCGTTTCAATCAGGGCGCGCGCGGGCAGCGTGTAGCCCGTGATGGCGTCCGGCGTGACGGCCCACAGGTAACTCCGCTCGTCGCCCAGAGAGTATTCGAGCAGCAGCGTATCCGCATCAAGCTCATTTTGAATCTCCGAGAGCATGAGCGGTTGCGGTTGCGTCAGTCTCGCGTAGTGCGGGCTTCTGGTCCTGATTTCGGATTCGACCTCGTCATAACTGTTGGTCAACTCTCGAATCCGTGCGGCTGGACCGGCGGCCTCTTCATCCGTGTGCTCCTGATTGAGCAGGCGCATCTGTCGCTCGGCCTGATCCTTGAGCGCTTGCTGTAGAGAACGCTCGCGTTCCAGCAATAAGGCGTCCGCGCCCTGGCGAATGTTCGCGTGCGCCTGCGCCAGAAGTTCGAGCAACGAACGCGCCCGCCCGCGCTCGCTGGTCTGTAAAGCTGCCGCCGCGAAACCGCCCGACGGATTCTGCTCATGCAGGCGCATCAGGAGGTCCGTGTATAGCTCGTAGTGCTGGTGGACGGATGCCAGATAGGATGAGCGCAAATCCTCGCTGGCAAGGTTGGTACGCAAGGATTCGATAATGCCGAGCGACGCTTCGATGTGAGAGCGTGCCTCCGCGAGATTGCCTCTATCACGCTCCAGGTGAGCGAGATGGTAAAGCGTCTGAGCCTCCCTGCCTCTATCCTGCGCCGCGCGACTCAGGGGCAGCGCCTCTTGATAACAGTTGAGCGCCTGCTCCGTCTCGCCGCGTATCTCGTAGAGAGAGCCTATGCCGTTGAGCGCGGAGACGATTCCGCGTTTGTCCGTCACGCTCCGGCTCAAGGCAAGCGCCTGCTGGTAGTAGTCGAGCGCGGTCTCTTTCTCTTCATCGAAATAAAGATCGCCGATGCGTTTAAGCGCGTAGGCTTCTGTGCGCTGGTCTTTGCTTTCCTGGTCCAGCTTCAGTTCCTGTTGATAATAGTCGAGCGCCTTTTCCCGCTCGCCCAGAAAGGCATAAATATCGCCGAGGCGACCCAGTTCTATGGCTTCGCCCTGGCGATAGCCTATCTCGCGGGAAATTTGCAGCGCTCTCGTATAAATATCCAACGCCCTGCTCATCTCGCCCGCATCGAAATAGGCGAAGCCGGTTGCGTTGAGCGCGCGTGCCTCGCCGTTGCGGTCGCCCATCGTCTGAAAAATTCGCCACGCGCGATTGTGAAAGTCCAAAGCCTTCTGCTTCTCGCCCATGATGGAGTAGATGAGACCTGTGGCCGTGAGCGTTTCGGCCTCGCCCCTCAGGTCTCCGAGGGCATGCCAGAGCGGGAGCGCCTGGTTCTGTTGATAGTCGAAAGATTTCTGCGTCTCGCCAAGGTCGTAATATGTGTAGCCCAAGTTATTCAACGCCTGCGCCTGCCCTCTCTCGTCTGAGAGTTCGCGCGAGAGGTCCAGCGCGCGGTTAGAATAACCCAGAGCCTTCTGCTCATCGCTGAGATTATAGTAAGCCTCGCCCAGGTTGTTGAGGGCCTGCGCTTCGCCGCGCTTGTCCGCCTCGGCCTCGCTGAGTTGCAGCGCCTGCTTGCAATAATCAATGGCCCGCTCGTTATCCCCCAGGTAAGCATACGCGTAACCGATGTTATCCAGCACTTCGATTTCCGTCGCGTGGTCAAGAACTTCACGGCTCAGCGGCAGCGCCAACTGATAACTGTCGAGCGCCTTCTGGCGCGCTCCCATGCGGTCATGCACTTCGCCGATGAGCGTCAACGAACGCGCTTCTTCCAGCTTGTCTCCGATGGACTGCCAGAGCCTCAACGCCTCTTCGTATTTCCTGAGCGCACGCTCAAAAGAATCCGTCTTCCATTCGGAGCGGAGTTGTTCCGCCTGAGCGACGATGCGCTCTGCGGCGATGCGTTGATGGTCTTCGCCTGTCGCACGCCTCGACTCTTCGACTCGCAAACGATAGCTACCCGCCGCCGCGCTCTGCTCTTCCTCCTGCGCCTTCTTCTGTTGCCTCTCCTGCGCGCGCACCAGCAGCCTGTAAGCGCCGGAAGCCTTCGTCACCAGCGAGAGCGAGGTGCGCCCGTGCCAGCGACTCTCGGACACGGCAAGACCGCGCCCTCCTGGTCCAATTAATGCGAGCGTCAGACCTACGCCCCGGCCTTCAACCGTGAGGCGAAAGTATGAGCGTGAGTTGAGACGGACGAGATAGGAATGAATCTCTTGTCCCGAAATTTCGCGCTCGATTTCTTCGTGCAGGTCCGGCAGACGTGCAGACTTATCGCCGCGTGCCCGATTAACTGGACCTTTTACTGCGCGCCCGGATGCTTCCATACGGCGCACGCGGGGCACGGCCAGAGGCGTTGACCAGAGCAGGGCGATAATCAACAAAGCCAGCCGTTTCATCATGCATGTACGAAGCAAATTCCACGCACTTGAGCGTGGTCCCATTCGCCGGATCATGGAATGACCTCTCCTGAAAAACATCGCAACGCACAGACCCTTGAGGCAGAAGATAATTATGAGGAGGGAGCGGCCTGTTGAGCCGCCAAACTGACCAGCGCTGGCGTTTCGGGTTAGTCCCGCTCATCTTGCACCGCACTATCTAACATGAATTCTTCCGGGCGCACAAGATTTTGCCAGCATCATATCCGCATCGAACGCTCTTTCATGGTCCAACTACCAGGCACTGCCATTCGATTAACGTGAGTACGATGTCAGCACCGGCAATATCGCCGCCGCTTGCTTTCCTTTCATCAAACACAGAGAGAAGGATGGCCCGGCGAGACCATCCTTCTGTGCGTTGAAGATAAAGGGTTCTGCGAAATTGATGCGCGGCGCTCAGATGCCCTGCTAAAGTTTTTTCGTCCCGCTATAATCAGGTCTACCGGATTTCCCTGTGCCTGTGTCTCCTTGTGGATCATTAGAGATGCTGTCCGGGAGATGTTCTGAGGGAGGACTCGGCACTTTGTTTGGGTCCCCGGCTTTGCCTTTGTTGGGGTCTCCGGCCTTGCCTTTGAGAAGATTCGCGCCCGTCACATTTCCTGCCATGCGGGCCGTCCGGCTCTGTGCCTGGGGAAACCCAAGCACGAACTCCTTGAGGAAATCATTCCAGGTCACATCTCGCTTATCTCTGGGTTGGTTAAATTCCAGTTGGTCATAACCCGCCTCTATCCTGTCGCACGGAAAATAGATGGAGACGCCGTTGGAGTCTCTCAGAGGAAAACCGTAAAAGCCGTAGTCGTAGACGAAGCCGCCGGTTTCCTCAGCGTCCTGCGAATTCTTTTGAGAGCGAATGACATTGAGCACTTTACGGCAAGCGGCGCGGACGACCGAGATGCGGTCGGATAGCTTACGCCGCCCCAGCTTGGCATTCACTCCCCCAGACTTGCAGATGGTCTGCAACTGCTCGCAGAAATGATAGAGGTCTATAAATTCTTTCATGTAGAAAGATTGGGCCATGCTGCGCGCCATCATGACGGCGTACATGACCTGCTCATCATGGGACGCGAAGCTCTCCCTGAGCACGCGCGCCAGCCCCTTGAGAGCTTTGAGCAAGTCGTCCGCGCGATTCAGATTACAGATGGACTGCGTGATAAATTTACCTGCTCCCTGGAAATAGAGGATGTACTTGCGGGCTATCCTGACGGCCAACTCATCGGGCGGCATGTTCGGAGTCTCGACGAGGTCGGAGAGGATGCTCGCATAGGGCCAGCTTTCGGCGGGCTCCGCCTCCTCCGAGGCGACCATGTAATCAACGCTCTCGCGCACCTGATAGCCGACCTCTGCCATCGCCATCAAGCAGATGTCCATACCCAGAATATCTATCTTGCGCTCCTCCGCGCCCTCCACGCCGTGGGCCGCGCCGTAGCCCGCTCTCTGGTTAATCCTCGACTTGACGAGGGCGAGCGCATCGCTCAAATTATCACTCTCAAGAAAATCCGGCGACCTCTCCGGCGCAGCCTCTGCGTCTCCGTTTTGCGAATCCTTCAAAGCCGTTGGCGCGCTCCGCATCAAGCGGTCAAGAGCCCGTCTCTTGCCGACGTTCAGAATCCTATCCGCAGAATTCATTTTGCGGCCCGTCGTATTTTTCGGATCAATCGGATGCGGGTCGTGGCCTTCCCAACCCAGGCCATGCCCCCAGAGCACGAGCATGTAACGCCTGGCGGGAAAATTATCTATCGCCCAGCAGGCAAAGTCAGCGATGGATTCTGGCCGATCCTCTGCACCGAGCAGGAGCTTAATATCCTCATCCAGAAATGTTCCCTGGCGCAGACGATAACGGGCGGTCAGCCCTGAAGCGGGAACGATATTCTGCGCGATGACCTTGACCTGTTCTGTCGAACCGACTGCCTTGATGTCCAGAAGGTCTGCGGCGGCAGCCGGAATGAGATCGTTATCGGCGGCGAAGTAAACCATCACGGTCCACTCGCTCAAATTTTCTTCAATCGGCGATTGTTGACTTGGCTGGGTCATCGAAAGAGGTCTCCTTATCTCTGAATCTGATTTGGGATTTATAGCGGTTTGCGATTGAGTGCGACTACAGTGACCAGCGTCCATGTCAGTACCGCCTGCTTAAGCTGGGCGGGTCGTTGCTGGACCAGAAACACGCCCAGCTTAAGCAGGCGGTACTGACAGCAGTCTCACTCATCTGCAAATTGCTATAAAACACAGCGCCACGGATTCGGACCTGGCGCGGGCGGGCCTTGACAAAAGCTTTGAGAGAACTTCAGAGCTTGTCGCTCTCTCTGGAATTCCAAAGGGCTATGTGGCAGATAATCTAAAACCCGGCTGGCGACATCTTCATGCAGCGACAATATAAGCCGCTTTCGCGCAACTTCAAAGCTTTTGTTTCAATCCACCTCAACGCCAGCCCGCGAATGTCACACGCGCCCGGACCTTCTACCTTTAACTGGCGAACTAGAGGAAAATATTTCAGACCGAAGACTAGAGGCTAGAGGCTGGAGGTTAGAGGCTAGAGACAGGAGGCTGGAGACTAAAGGCTAGAGGCCGGTGAAAGACAACAGTTCTTCACCAGCCTCTAGCCTCCAGCCTCCAGCCTCTTTTCCTAGCCTCCAGCCTCCAAGTCTCCATCTTAATTGACACGTTGCGGCATCACATTTAAAATGTAGTTCCTTTTCCTCCTGTGGAAATCTTGCCGCTGCATGCATCTCGCGTATGCGGCGGCTTTTTTTTGTCTTGTCGGAGAATGTTGGGATTTCAAGAGCCTTTGACGGGGTCAAACGCCTCTATATGATGGCCTCCGATGGACTGTAAAAGCTTAATCATGCGCGCCACGTCTCTTTCGTTGACGCGCGCGACGAGCAGGGAATCGCCCATCCGCAAATCCTTTTGATACAGACGCGCCTGGATACTCGTGACATCGTGCAGCACGGCATCGAAAGAGCGCGCGGCGACGGCCCGCGCCGGTTCGATGACCGAAAATAGACGCGAGTCGAAACCATCCGAGACGATAGAATTCAAGACCTCTGCCGCTGCCTCCGAACTATGGAAGGCAGAGACGATGGTTTTAGCCATGACCTTAACCTCCTTTGCCGCATGCGAGGGCAGCCCCGTAGACACCGGAGCGTCGCCAACGCTCCGGTCCTTTTTGCAACTCATCACCGAAGGCTATTCATTCTTCTTGCCTGAGGGAAATTGTTCATCCAGATCAATGCGGTCGGCTTGATTGACGCCCTGCTGGTTATAATAGCCGCCCGGCGCAAACTGTCCCGACTCGCCTATATCCAGCGAGCGCTCGTCGTTGGCCGGATTCAATTTCTCGACAGGGTCCGGCGTCGTGTCCGGTGTCAAGTCCGGGTCAGCCGAAGTGTCATTCAAAGTTGATTTAGTCTGCTCGTTATCTGTCATCTATGCTCTCCTTGTGCTGCTGATTTAAATTGACTGCCGTCGCAGTCTTTGGCATCGGCTCACGAAAACGCTCGACGCGGAAACGCCACAACCTGAGCGGCGTGCCCTGCGGGATGCCAGCCTTGCGCGCCGCGATGTCCACCTGCTGCCTCGCCGTCTCCACGCCCTGTAAATCCGGCAAGAGCAACCCTCTATAGACGCCCGCCTCATCCTCCACGATGACGCCGTAATGCTTCGGATCAAGTTCCTCGAACTCAGTCGCTTCAGGCTCGTGCAAGACATCCACGGAGTAACGCAGGTCCTGTAACTCTTCAATCTCGACGGGCGGAAAACGCGGGTCGCGCGTCGCCGCGCTGACGGCATTGGCCACCAACTCTTCGGCCAGCGTCGCCCTCGTAGGCTGAATCGTCCCGATGCACCCGCGCAACTCGCCCGCATAAGTCTTGAGCGAAACAAAGCACGCGGCTCTCTGGTCCAATATTCCACCGTTCACTAGCGGCCTTTCGATAATCTTCCCGTCGCTCACGAAAGCCTCGACCGCGCGACGCGCCAGCGCGGGCAATTCCAGACCAGCCGCCGCCATCGTCGTCGTCTTCTCATCCTGCGCTGGCTCTTCTAGCTTCATCAGTTCGGGCTTCATCAGTTCGTGCGCTCGCTGTTCTCGGTTGATGGTTCATCGAAGCTCTTCTCGCGCGCGTTATCCAGAGCCTGCGCGCGTGTGATTTGCGCCGTCAGATAGCCGACGCCGAACGGCGCTTCATAATGCAGCACCTCGCAGGCGGGCAACGCGCCCTCCGTCACGCCGAGCGCCACCAGCAGAGAGCGATAGCCGCACTCGCCCGCCAGCTTTCTCAAGTCCTGATCAATCTCGATGATGCGTTGCGGCGCACCGTCGCGCAGGCTGTTGACTATCTCTTCATCAAAGAGATACGCCTGCGGCTGGTATCCGGCGGGCGCTTCCGGCTTGAGCCTGTGGCTCAGATCGCCGCTGGCGACAAAGGCCACGCGCCGCCGTAGACTTTCAGCCGCGCGCCTTATGCAGTTACCGAAGCGCAGGTGAGCTTCGTTGTTAAGAAACGTATAGCCGAGCGCGACGATGCGCCCGCGCCAGCCGTTGTGTTGCAGAAAGTAGAGCGGCACCGCTGTCCCGTGGTCCAACTCATAGCCGCGCAAGCCCACGACTTCAAAATCTTCCGCCGCTGCGACGCGCGCTATCTCCGCCAGCAACTCTTCGTCGAGCGGCGCGTTGACACACGCCTCCGGCGCTCTAAAATTGGCGAAGTCGCCGCGCAGTTCCTCTTCCTGATAAGCGACGAAGGCGCTCGCATCCAGCGGCGCGTGCGGCGAGATGATGACGACGGTCTCCGCTCCGCTGGCGATGAGGCGCACGGTGAATTCCCGCATCGCGTCAATCGAGCCGCGCACTTCCTCAGACGCCTCGCGCCCCACCTCCGGGACCATAATCGGCGGATGCGGCGCGATGCCTGCGAAGACTATGGGACTCTCGCTCATCTCTTTCTCACAAACACCTTCGCGCGGGAGAAAAACAAATAGTCCAAGACCGCACGTTCAATTGAAGACCGGGCGGCAGGAAACTCAAGACCAGACTGATTGGAGGAACGGCCTGCATTTTATCATACCAGCCGCGCAACCTCGCAACCCTCTGTTGCACCGTCATGCGAAAGCCCCTTATGATGTTCAGTCCGTGAGATGGCGATTCATATTGCTGTTGCAAATGAGTGTCGCTAAGGTCAGTCCCGCCTGCTTAAGCCGGGCGGGTATTACTGAGCCAAGAATCCGCCCAGCTTAAGCAGGCGGGACTGACACGAACGCTGTGCCGTTTGACGTTTGAAGAGTTTGAGAGATGACGAGCGAAGAGTTTGATGTCTTGATTGTCGGCGCGGGTCCGGCGGGTTCATTCGCGGCTGAGAGGCTCGCTCGCGCTGGTGTGCGCGTCGCGCTCTTCGACGGCAGGCCCGAAGAGGAACCGAAGGCTTGCGGCGGCGGCGTCACTTCCAAAGCTCTCAAAGCCTGGCCCTACTTGAACGAGGCTGTCGGGCGCACGGTTGACGAACTCCTGATGTACTCGCCCGCCGGAAGAAAACTTCATCTCAAACTGGAAGAACCCTTCGCCATCTACTCGCGCCGCACCTTCGATACCTTCCTCCGCACCCGCGCCGCAGAGGCCGGAGCACACATCTTCACCGAACGCGTCTCGTTTCGAGAGCGCCCCTCTCATCAAACTCACTGGACCGTGCGCGCACTTTCGGGACAAGAGTGGCGTGCGCCCCTGCTCGTCGCCGCTGACGGCGCGAACAGCCGCATCGCCAAAACGCTCGCCGGGCCGCTTCAGAATTCCGAGATGGAAGTCGCCTTCGGTTATCGCACGCCGCTGCCCTCCGACGAAAACGCGCCGACGGTCGTAGCCTTTCTGCCCGGCTGGGCCGGTTACGCCTGGGCCTTCCCGCGCCTCGACCACATCTCCTTCGGCATCGCCACCTCGCAGGACGCCTTCGATCACAAGGCGCTCGACCGTCTCCTCTGGGACTTCATGCTCGGCTATTATCGCCAGCGCGAAGACCCTCGCGCGCATCTCTGGACCAGAAAAGCGGTTGATGAAGCGCGCGATGAACGCATCGAAACAAATTTACGCGAGAGAGCCGAACGCTATGCCGCGCGCATTCCCGGCCTCGCCCCCGCGACGTGGGAGACGCGCCGCGCGTGCGGCGCAGGGTGGGCGCTGCTCGGAGACGCGGCGGGCTTCGCAGACCCCGTGACGGGCGAGGGCATCTACTACGCGCTACGCTCCGCAGAACTCTTCGCCGAGACATATCTGGCGGGCGACGCGGCAGCTTATGAAGCACGCTGGCGCGAGGATTTCGGCGGCGAGTTGAGACGCGCGGCCCAGATGCGCGACCGCTTTTATGGCACGTTCTGGGGCGCACCCTTCACCGAGCGCATGATCGAATTCGCGCGCGGCCATCGCGGCATTCAAAGAGTCCTCGGCAAACTCATCGCGGGCGATCAGGGCTACCTAAATCTCAAACGCAAACTCGCCCGCAGCGTCATCAGACCAATCTGAGAGCAAGTCGGAAGTAGGAAGGCGGCAGGATGGGAGTGTGGCTATTCAAGATGAATAGACCTTCATTCATTATTCATCCTTCCGCCTTCATCCTTGCTCTTGTATGGCGCGAGGCGGTCTCTGATTTCAGTGGGGACGGGGACCGATTCAAATGTGTTGCGGCGGACGGAGACGAGGACGAAGTGGGCTTCGGCGATGAGGGGGTCTTCGCCTTTGCGGCGGACCTCGAAATTCAGTCGTAGGGATTTCGTGCCGATGCGTCCGACGTAGACGCTGACTTCCAACATGTCGTCGAGTTGTGCGGCCTGATGAAAGTCGCATTCGAGATGCGCGCGGGGCAGCCAGATGTCCAGTTCATCGAACATCACGCTGTAAGGCAGGCCGACGGCGCGGAAGAGTTCGGTCTCCGCGAACTCGAAAAAGCGTATGTATGCTCCGTAGAAAATAATGCGCGCCGCATCCACATCGCCCCAGCGCACGCGCTCTTCAATCTTGTACTTTGAAAATTGGTCCACTTATCTATTGACTCATCGGCTCATCGGCTCATCGGTCCATTTATTCAATAAGTCAATGAGACAATGAATCAATGAGCAAATTTCTTCAAGGTTGCAGCGCGTCCAGAAAATCCTTGAGGGCGTAGTTGAATTGCATGGGACGTTCAAGGTTGGAGACGTGGCCCGCGCCTTCTATCACTTCGAGGCGCGAGCCGCGTATTTCGCGGCGCATCAGTTCGGCATCTGCGAGCGGAGTAATGCGGTCCTCGCTGCCGACGATGATGAGCGTCGGCGCGATGATGTCTGGCAGGAAAAAGGTCCTGTCGCTGCGCGCGGCCATCCCGCGCAGGGCCGAGGCAGCGCCCTCCGCGCTGGTGCTCGTCATCATCCGGCGCACGCGCTCGACTATCAAAGGTTGCTCTGAGAGCGTTGAGGGCGCGAGCAGTTTGGGCAGCATCGCATCTGCCAGAGAGTCCATGCCTTCGGCGAGCGCCTTTTGGGCCTGTTGCTCACGAACCGCGCGTGCTTCGTCCGTGTCGGCCTGCGGTCTGGTGTCTGCCAGTATCAACGCGCGCACGCGCAGGCGGAATTTATGGACCAGCGCGAGCGCCACGTAGCCTCCCATTGAGAGGCCGCCGATAGCGGCGCGAGCGATTCCCAAATGTTCCATCAACGCGGTGACATCCTGCGCCATACGGTGCATCGTGGCAGGCTCGTCGCCATCGGCGGCGGTCGTCTCGCCAAGCCCGCGCAGGTCCGGCGTGATGACGCGGTATCTCGTGCTCAAAGCCTCTGCCTGCTCTCGCCACATCGAGCGATTGAAGGGAAAGCCGTGAAGCAGGACCAGCGGCGGACCGCTGCCCACGTCATCGTAAGCCATCTCAATCTGACCCACACGCGCTGTGCTCATTTCGCGGACCTCCGGCCTTTCGTCAGGATATTCGCTTGCTTCGCTTTTAACTTGCCAATCGTTTTTAACTCAATCATCGCTCTCTTCCGTGCGAGCAATCGCTCAATTAGAGCGGTTTTTGATCGCCATTGCGACTGCTGCCGTTTTCATTCTCGGTCGTAAGTTGGACCAGGACTCTGAAGAGTTCGAGCGGCTCGACGGGTTTCGAGAGATGCACTTGATAACCGGCGGCCTTCGAGCGCTGGCGGTCGTCGTCTCTGGCGTAGGCCGTAAGGGCGACCGCTGGAATCGCACCGCCGCTCGCCAAATCCAGCTTCCTGATTCGCTTCATCAACTCGTAGCCGTCCTGATCCGGCATGCCTATGTCTGAGATGAGCAGGTCCGGTCTGGATAGTTCGAGAATCTTAAGAGCCTCGCTCGCGGAAGATGCTGCCGTCACCTTAACCTGCTTCTGCTCAAGAATCACCCTGAGCATGGCGAGAGTATCCTTCTCATCATCAACCAGTAGGACATGCAGGCCCGCGAGACCTTGTGAGCCAATAATTGGACCATCATCTTTGGCCTTAACTGGACCAGCCTGGCTCGCGGACGCTTCCGCCAGCGTGCCCGTCAAAGGCAGCCTGACCGTGAAGGTCGCGCCGCGTCCCTCTCCCTCACTCTCCGCGTGGACCGTGCCGCCGTGAAGTTCTACGAGGTGACGCACAATCGCAAGGCCCAGTCCGAGTCCGCCGTGTTGTCTGGTGGTCGTGCTGTCGGCCTGCCGGAAACGCTCGAAGACATGCGGGAGAAAATCAGGACTGATGCCCTGGCCCGTGTCCTTGAGGCTGATGGAGACATCCGTCGCGGAGTGCTCAAGGCGAATCTGCACGCGCCCGCCGTTGTTGGTGAACTTGACCGCGTTGGAGAGCAGGTTCCAGACGACCTGCTGCAAACGGTTGGCGTCGCCGCGCACGAAACCCTTCGGAGTGTCAAAGACGGTTGCTATCTGGATGTTCTTCGCGTTGGCCGCCGGACGCGCGGCGTTGACCGCCTCTTCGATGATGTTGATGAGTTCGACGGGTTTGACATCAATGTTGAGTTTGCCGGTGATGATACGCGAGACATCCAGTATGTCATCTATAATCTGCGACTGCGCCCTCGCGTTGCGCTCTATGGTTTCGAGCGCGAGCGCGGCTGTCCGCTCGTCAAGCTTGCCGCCGCGCAGCATCTGCGACCAACCCATGATAGAGGTCAGGGGCGTCCGCAACTCGTGCGAGACGGTGGCGAGAAACTCGTCCTTCAGACGATTGGATTCTTCCGCGATGGCGCGCGCGCGACTCTCATGCTCCAACAGTCGCACGTTCTCGATGGTGATGGCGGCGAGATTGGCTGCCATCCGCATCGCCGTCGCGTGATGTTCGGTGTAAGCCGCGCGCGTGTAGCTCTGGACCTCTAATGTCCCGACGATGCGACGCCTGACGGCCATCGGCACGGCCATCGCAGATTGTGGACGCAGACCGTTATCTGGACCAATCAACACGCTCGGATGGCCCTTCGTCGCGGTCATGTAATCATCCGTGATAATAATCTCTCCGGTCTTGACGGCGCGGCTATTCGGCCCGTCCGTGCTGACCGGCATCGGCGGCAATGCCGAGACATCCGCTTCCTCTTCATCGCCCCACGCATAAGCGGCTGTGCGCCATTCTCGCTCCGGGTCATAAAGCGAGATGAAGATGCCCACGCACGGGACTGAGGCGACGGCGAATTCTCGCAAGGCCCTGTAGACGGTCAGCAGTTCGCGCGCCGTGCCGAGCGCCTGCGCCAGCCCCGCGATTCTCTCAAGCAGTCGCTCGTATTCGACGATCGCGCGCTGGTCCGCTTCATGTAGAGCCTCCTCGACGCGCTTGCGCTCCGTGATGTCGCGCGCGGTCCCCTGAATGCCGATTGGACCATTATTGTCATAAATGAGACGGCTGCTGACTTCAATCAACACCTTGCGGCCATCCCTGGTGATCAACTCAACCTCGTAGTTCGTGCTGGCTTCGCCCGCGATTTTGCGATTACGCATACGCCACATCACTTCGACGCTCTCCGGCGTGAGGATGCTGGTGATGCTCTGGCCCAGAAATTCTTCGCGGCTGTAACCTGAGACCTGCTCGCCCGCTTTATTCATCGAAGTCAGATTGCCTTCAAGGTCGAGCGTGAAGACGATGTCGTTGGCGTTCTCGAACAACTCCCGGTAGCGCTCTTCGCTCTCACGCAGCGCCTCGTTAATCTGCTTGCGCTCTGCGAGCGACTGTTCCAACTCCGAGGCGGCTCTTTCGGCTGCGGCTCGCGCACGCGTCTGCACGAGCGTCAGACCGAACAACAGTAGACTGACGAGGATGCCTCCGGCGAGGGTGAAGGGCACTAAGTTCATCCCCGAAGCCGCATCGAATTCCGGGCGCGTGACGAAAGACAAACTCCATGTGCGTCCGGCGACGGGGAGTTTAGTCGTAGCCGTAAATCGTGGCTTGTAAGATGCGTTGCCCTGCTCGCCCGCATGTTGATAATCGTGCAGCAATCCGCCGCCGGACTCTTCATCTCCATCGTAGACACGAAAATCAACGGCGCGTTGTGCTTCGTTGCCGAAGATTCCTCGCAACAGGTCGCCGGCGCGAAACGGGCTGTAGACGAATCCTTGCAAAGCCTCGCGCCTGGCTTCGACGGTCGCGGGCGTCTGCCCGCCGCGATAGACGGGGACGTAGATGAGAAACCCTATCTGCTTATGTTCATCTATTTCCTGGAGCAGCGTGACCGGGCCGGAAGCCGCCGGAAGGCTCGTGTCTCGCGCACGCTCCATCGCCTCGCGCCGCGTGGCCTCCGTGAACATGTCGAAGCCCAGCGCCACCTTGTTGCGATTGTCCAGCGGCTCAAGATAAATAATCGTGTGATACTCGGAGCGCGGGTCTGCGGGTCGAATTTGAAAGTCAGGCACACCCTGCTGCCGCAGGCGTGCGACGAGCGCTCGGCTCTCTTCCGCACTGACGCGGGCGGAAAAACCCAGCCCCTGCATGCCCGGATAATTCGCATGCAACCCAAGGCTGCCCACGTAATTCCGAAACTCCTCGCGCGTCACATCCTGGTCCACGATGAAGAGGGCGCTGCCCGCGCGCAGGAGAGCGATGTAGGTATCCAGACGATTCTCGATTCCGTCGGCGCTGTCCTGAATCGCGTTCTGGAATCTGAGACGGTCCCTGGCTTCACTCGACGCCGAGACATAATAAGCGGCGAGCAGCGTCAGCAGCAGCGCGACCAGCAGGATGAAATAGGGAACCCACAGCCGCTTTGATGGAAGGGATGTCTTGTACGAGTCGGTATGCATACGATGCTCGCACGAAAAACAGGAGTCAGGAGTCAGAAGCCGGAATAAAGACGTTTGCTTGCTTTTCCTTCTGGCTCCTGGATTCTGCTCTTGTTCATCTGACCCGGCTTTTTTTTCGGCGCAGGAAGTCAATCAGGACAAACTGCGAAAGGTTTTCCGGGTTGGCAAAATAGGCTTTGCCGTTGGTCATGGCCGTCATCTGTTTGACGAATTCGACGAGGTGATAATCGCTTGCCAGCATGAAGGTATTAATCATGATTCCGGCCTTCCGGCACGCCTGGACCTCCTTGAAGGTCTCGGCCATGACGAACGGATCGAGGCTCATGGGATTCTTGTAGAGTCTTCTTTCGCCGGACGGCCCTGCGCCACCGCCAGTGCGCGCCCTGGCGGAAGCGCTGCCGCTCGCTTCGAGAAAGCAGGCGGTCGGCTTCCCGTCCGTGACCATCACGATCTGTTTCATCTCCTTGCGCTGCGCCTGTAGCAGACGGCGCGCGAGCCTCAAGCCTTCGGCTGTGTTCGTGTGGTATGGGCCAACCTGCGTCGTGGCGAGACGCGCCATCGGAAGCTCTTCCGCAGAGTCATGAAAAAGCACTATCTTGAGCGAGTCGCCCGGATACTGCGTGCGTATCAGGTGGGCCAACGCCAGCGCCACCTTCTTCGCGGGCGTGAAACGGTCCTCGCCGTAGAGAATCATAGAGTGCGAACAATCCAGCATCACCACGGTCGCGCAAGAAGATTGATAATCGCATTGATGCACATAGAGATCGCTGTATTCCAGATTGAGCGGCACGCCCAGGCCCTCTCGCTGAATCGCGGAGAGCAGCGTCGCGTTGACATCCAGATTAATCGTGTCGCCAAACTCGTAGAGCTTTGAAGCCTGCGCCGCCTCCACTCCCGTCGAAAGATGCGGCGTATCGTGACGCCCGACGGAACTCTTCCCCAGACTGCCGAGCAGGTTTCGCAGCGTTTTATAACCCAGAAAATCCAGCCCCTTCTCCGTCACCTCAAAATGAACGTTGCGCGGCAAAGGCTCACCCTCGCCCCCGCCCGTCCCCTCGCGCCGCTCTCTCTGCTGCTGCTGCCGAGGCTCCTCCTTCAAATTCAGATAACCCTCTTCGACCAGCCGCTCGATCAGCTGGTTGAGCATCTCTTCCAGGAGAGAGCCTTTAAACTTCCCCTCATTATCGGCCAGCATCTCCCTGACCTGCCGCTCGTCAATCACACCCTGGTCCATTAATGCCTTGAGCAGCGCCTGCCTCAAAGCATCCAGCGAAGTGTCCTGCTGCGGGCGCTGCCTGGTCCAATAATAATCATCGTCATAACCCGATTGCAGCAGCGCATCCGAGAGCGCCTCCATCAACTCGCCCAGGTTTAAAGAGGAGACATCAAAGCCTTTGAATTTTGAATAGCGTGTGAATTTCATTTTGATGTTAATTATAGCGCGTAACTAAGACGATTTGCTCCGGCCTGACACCATATGCGAGCTTTGAGATAGCGCCTGAATCTTCTAAAAACTCAATAATGTATGCCTCTTCGGGTTTGTCGAAGACCTCAAGAACCGTACCTTGCGCGCCACGACGAACGCAGAACTCCGGTAAATCCTCTGTCAGTTCGACAACATCAAGTTCGTGAGCTTTCTTTATCTCAATCATGGCTCACCTCATTTCTTTTATTTTTCTTGGCGTAACAAAACTAGGATAATCTGTCCCAGTCACTATTTTCCAGATGGTTTGCACGATGGCAGTGTTTCCATTGAGACCTACTATCGGCATAGAGACGGAATAAAACTTACCCCATTGATCCTCTCTAGCCGGCACTGCCTCATAATAGGGTAGTTCATCAAGGATGATTTTTTCCAGCTTCTGCCAGTCGGATTTTTCAAATCCAAGTATGCTTTTAAAGAGGCGCGCTTTGTGTCGTCCGGCGCTGTGTGCCGGATTGAGAGCGTACCCTTCAAGCTTACCACGCGGAATGACGGCTTTCTGGTAGTTGGGCAGAGCATTGGGATGTATGCTTCTGGTGTCGTCACCCATCAGCTTATCAACTATATCTTCCCGTCTCAGTCAGGTCGTCGTAGATCATGCCGCGACGGTCTTTCTTGGCTTTGGTGGCGGCGGTGTAGCCGCCCTCTTCGTTGCGGCTGATTTTGTTCTGGGCGTAGAGACCTTCGAGGACGAACTCGCAGGCGGAGACGAGGAGGGCTTCGTCCGCGCGGTTGAAGTCGAAGGGGACCTGTGCCGTGTCTATCAATTCGGGGACGGCGTCGAGCAGCCTCATGCACTCTTCGGCGGAGACGGTGTCGGCGAGGCGGATGGTGTTGCCAGCGTCGAACCAGCGGGTCGTCGCGGAAAAGTCTATCCCGACGAAGTAGCCTTCAAAGATTTCTCCGGCGGCGCGCTTGATTAAATCCTTCGCTATCTTTTGTGGTCCAATTTGCTCGCCCTCATATTCGAGTTCCATCTTGCCGGTCATGGAGGGCACAGAGGCGTAGATGTCTGAGATGCGCGGGACGACCGCTTCCTCTGCGGTGACGAGCATGCGGCGCTCGGCGTTGGAGACGACGGATTCCATGACGGTGATAGGCAGGCGTTGAGAGACGCCGGAGCGCTTGTCTATGCGCTGGTCTTCGCGGGCCTCGAAGGCTATCTGTTCAACCAGGTCGCGGATGAAGTCCGGGATGTGGAGGTGCCCGTTCAACTCCGCTCGATTGGTCCAGGCTTCCTGCCTGGTGATTTCCACGCCGAGTTGCAAATCCGTGGGGTAGTGCGTAGAGACCTCCGCGCCGATGCGGTCCTTGAGCGGCGTGATGATTTTACCGCGCGCGGTGTAGTCTTCGGGGTTGGCGGAGAAGACGAGCATCACGTCGAGCGGAAGACGCACGGGATAGCCTTTAATCTGTACGTCGCCCTCCTGCATGATGTTGAAGAGGCCGACCTGAATTTTCCCTGCGAGGTCCGGGAGTTCGTTGATGGCGAAGATGCCGCGATTGGCGCGCGGCAGCAGTCCGTAGTGGATCGTCAGTTCATCGCTCAAGAGATGCCCGCCCTTGGCGGCCTTGATGGGGTCAACGTCGCCTATGATGTCGGCGATGGTGACATCGGGCGTGGCGAGCTTTTCGACAAAGCGCGCGTCGCGCGAGACCCAACTAATCTCTGTCTTATCGCCGTGCAGTTCGATCATCTGCCGACCGTGGGCGGAGATGGGATGAAACGGGTCGTCGTTGATTTCGGACCCGGCGATGATGGGCATCTGTTCGTCGAGGAGTTCGGCCAGTTGACGTATGATGCGGCTCTTGGCCTGCCCGCGCAGGCCGAGCAAAATCAGGTTGTGGCGCGAGAGGACCGCGTTGACTATCTGCGGGACAACGGTCTCGTCATAACCGACGATGCCCGGAAAAAGTTTTTCGCCCGCGCGAATTTTTCTGACGAGGTTGGCGCGCAATTCGTCTTTGACGCTCGCGCCGCGATAGCCGCTCTCTTTGAGTTCACCTAAAGTTCTTGCTAATGCCATGGTTCTCTTTCTCTTGATGGAAAATAGATGACGTTTGACAGGACCAGAAATATTTTCTCTTTAAACTATTACCTGTGACCTGTCACTTGATGATTGTTATTTTGCTGCGATTTAATCAAGGCAGCGAGCGCTTCCGCAAAGGTCCGGGAGGTACGCATGCCCGTCAGGTCTACGCCGAGGCGGACGAGCGTTTGTGAAGCGTGCGCGCCGACGCCCGTGACGATGGCTTCAGCGCCGATGAGCTTGAGCGACATCACCAGATTGCCGAGGTTGGCGACCGCGTGAGAGTCAACGATGCGTGCTCCGGTGATGTCTATGATGATGGCTTCGGCTCCTGTGCGCGTGACGGCGTCGAGCGCCGCGTCGGTCGCGCGCTGCATCCGCAGTGTATCGAGCGAGCCGATGAGCGGGAGCGCCAGCACGCCGCGCCAGACGGGCACGACCGGAGTCGAGACCTCTTCAAGCATCTGCTCGCGCTGGCGGCTCACCTCCGCCAGTTTCTCTTCCAACTGCTTCTGCTCTTCGATGTCCGTGTTCGTGCCGAACCATTTGACGATCTGCCCGTCAGCGTCCATCACAGGGAGGGCGCGGCCCAGATGCCAGCGATAGTTTGCATCGAAGGCCCGACGCAGGCGAAATTCTATCGAATAGACTTCGCCCGTACGCAGCGACCTGGCCCAGCGCTCATTGCACATCTGCAAGTCTTCCGGGTGGACCATGTCCTGCCATCCCCAGCCGAGTATCTGTTCCATCTCGCGGTCGAAATATTCCAGGACGCGCCGGTTAACGTAATCGAGCGCGCCGTCGGGCCGCGCCGTCCAGACCTGCTGCGGGATGGCTTCGGCGAGGAAACGATGAAGCTGCTCGCTCCGTTGCAAGGCGGCTTCGGCGCGCTTGCGCTCCGTAATATTGCGGAAGGAGAGCACCGCGCCCACCATCTCGCCATCTATTAAGATGGGCGAAGATGTGTAGGTGACGGGAAACGTTTGCCCGTCCTTGCGTGTGAACACGTCGTCGTCATTGCTGACGCTGGTGTTTGAATCCGTCACGTTTAGCAGCGGGCACTCTTCGACGCTCATGCGTGTGCCGTCCGCGCGCTGAAAGTGAATCGCCTCGTGCATGTTTTTGCCGAGCAACTCATCCTGCTTCCAGCCCAGCATTCCCTCCGCCGCCGGATTCATGTAGATGAGCAGTCCCTCGCGGTCAACCGCATAGACGCCTTCGCCAATGTTGTTGGCGAGCACCGTGGTGAAGTCAATCCCCGGGCGCAACTTCCCCGCACTATCTCCACGCCGGGATTCGGATTGATTCTTGGAAACCATAAAGCAGTAATCAGCAGCCAGTAGACAGTAGATGGTAGACATTAGACAGTGGAAAGATTGTTTGATGCTTTTCTACTGGCTACTGCCTCCTGACTACTCTTCTTCATCCTTCATCCTTTTTCTTGAGCCGCATAGTGGTCATCGTCCAGGCGCGTGACGAGGCCATCGGCCAACAGTTTTTCCAGATGCGCGATGACGGCGCGTTGGGCCATCGCGTGCGCCTTCGGATGCACGTCCGTGTAAACGCGCGCGACGATCTCCGCAGGGTTGCGTGCGCCCTCGCGCAGGGCCGCGAGGATACTGGCTTCGCGTGCGAGGCGATGCGAGATGTACTCTTCAATCTTCGCGCGCGGATGGCCCATCGCCGGACCATGCGCGCCGAAGAGGACCGTCAGAATGGGAAGCGCGCGCAGGCGTTCGAGCGATGAGAGATAGTCGCGCATGTTGCCTTCGGGCGGGTCTATGAGGACCGAGCCGAGTCCCACGATGTTATCGCCCGTTATCAAAGCGCCCGTACGCTCTTCATAAAAACAGAGATGGCCGCGCGCGTGTCCGGGCGTGTGCATGGCGCGCAGGCTGAGCGCAGGCTCGCCGCCGAGTTCGATTATCTCTCCGTCTTCGATAAGGCGATTCACTTCAACGACGCCGCGCAACGCTTCAGCCGTCAGACGATGCGTCGCGACCTTCACGCCGCCGCCCAGATGTTCTACGAGAGCATTGATGCCGCCCATGTGGTCCGGGTGCAGGTGCGTCAGGATGATCTCGCGCAGGGCGCGACCTTCCGCGAGAAGTTCATCAACGCAACCGGCGAGCGCCGCCTGCTCCTCTTCATAAGGGGACGCCGGATCAATGATGACTATTTCATCCGAGCCGACGATGTAACAGTTGGTGTGCGTCGCTGGCGGCTTGGTCGGCGTCCGCACCGGATAGCAGATAAAGCCCGGACGAAATTCTATCCGGCGGACAGGCTCTCCATGCGCCTGCGGGATGGAGAGCAACCGCTCCGTCAGGTCCTCTGTGAGACCGTCCGCCAACGTCTTTAGAGCATGAAGCACGGGCGGCGCGGTGAGGACTTCCGAACGACGCCAGCGCGCATAAGCGTCTCGCGCGAGCGTCCACTCGCCCTGGTCCAATTCTCCGTCGGGAGCGGGCGCGGGCTGCTGTTTGGGCGGACACTGGACCAAAAAAAACCAGGTATCGAAACGGCGCGGGCTGAAAGGTGGCGTCACCCAGCGGCCCGCGAAAGTCCAATCGCTCGCATCCAGATGAAGGCCATAGTGGTCCAGCAATTCCGGGAAAGACATGCGCGCCGATGCGAGGTCGTTCAGCAGCGAAGCGCGTTGGCCCACGGTCAGCGCGTGCGCGCCGCGCGCGACGAGCACGCCGACCTCCTCGAACAACTCTCGCGCCGCGCAGGAGATCATCGCGCCCCGCAACGCGTCTTCACAATTCGAGACGCGCGTCGAGGCATCGGAAGCCTCACGCTGCCCGCCGGGAAAGGCATGAAAGCCGCCGAGGAACGCCAGCTTTTCGCTCCGCCTGACCCAGTAGACTTCCGCCTCTCCTCCCTCCGCCTCGCGCAAGAGGATGACAGCCGCCGCATCCTTCGGGGTCGCAGCGGCGGCAGCGTTGGTCCCGTCCCTGACGATGTTGGATGTACTGGTTGACATGCTCAAGCGGCTTTCAACTCCTCCCAAAGAGTCATGAGTCTGAGAGTCTGAGAGCCTGGAGTCAAAAGAACGGCTTCAGGTCTGAGGT
>DASYML010000031.1:0-19959 GCA_036009045.1 Pyrinomonadaceae bacterium | reverse complement strand
GCGCGCCCCGCGCGGGTGTTGGGAGGAGATTTCCCCCACAGGGTTAGAAGGTGAAGCGAGCGCCAAGCTGCGCCTGAAATGGGATGCCTATAGGCTCTGAGAAGCCGGTCGCTCCGAAGAAGTTGAGCGGCTTGCCGAAGTCTGGAGCGCCGGTCACGTTCTGGAACTCGCGTCCGAAGTTCGCGGTGTTGAAGACGTTGAAGGCTTCAAAGAAGAGGCCGAGCTTTTTCTTCTCGCCGAACTTGAAGAACTTCGAGACGCGGACGTTCAACTGCTGGAAGTTGTCGCCGCGCACGTTGTTCAGCGGCAGGTGATGCTGGTCGTCAACCCCTGGGTTGACGGAATCGCGGTCCACCGTCACGCCGTCGCGGTTGATGTCGCAGCCGCAACTGGGGAGGATGCTGTAGGGACGCGCGGAGGCCGCCTGGAAAATGGGCGCGACCTGGAAGCCATACGGCAAATCGAAGATGCCGGAGACGACGAAGCGATGGCGCTCGTCTGCGTCCGTCGGGCCAAAGTTTTCAGCCGGGTTCCACTGGTCAAAGACGTTCTGCGGCTGGTTGCCGAAGTCTGAGGCGAGGCCGAACCAGGCACGCGACCTGGCGAGCGTGTAATGCGCGTTCAACTGAAATTTGTTGGCGTAGCGTCTGCGGAAGGAGACCGTGAAGGCGTCGTAGCGCGAGCGACCGACGGACTGCGCCGCTGTGATACGCGCGAAGGGCGAGGCCGTGCCGAAGGCTGCGGTCAGTTCCGCCGCGTGCGCCGCGAAGGCTCCGGCCAGCACGCGCGGGAAGGCGCTCGCCAGGTCGCCGCGTTGCGCGTTGTGCAGCGGCCCTGTGCGCGGGTTGATGTCGAGCGAGGTGAACTCGTGCAGGCCGAGGATATGTACGTAGTCGAACTCCAGGGCCATGTTCCGTCCCAACTCCTGCGCGTACCCGACGTTCCACTGCTGCGTGTACGGGGCCACGAAGTGCGGGTCTATGATCCTGCCGCGTGCGCCCGGCTGCGGGTTCGAGAGCGGGCGCGGGATGACGGGCGGCGCAGAGTCTATGGCGAGGTTGTCGCTATCGTTCAGGAAGGAAGCGTAGATTTCAGGATTCCCGAACTGCACGGCGAAGAGCGGCACGTTGAGGAAAGACTGGTCGAAGTAAATGCCATAGCCGCCGCGCAGCACAGAGCGTGAGTCGCCGCGCAAGTCCCACGCGAACCCGATGCGCGGGCTAAAGTTGTTCTTGTCATCCTGAGCCACGCCGCCGTAGGGGCTGCCGATAATCTGGAGCGCGCGGATGGCGCGGTTGCCAGCCTGTCGGCTGCTGTCCAGAAAGCCCGTGTCAACGTCGTAGCGCAAGCCTATGTTGAGGGTGAAGCGGGGCGAGATTTTCCAGTCGTCCTGCACGTATCCTGCGAACTGTTTCGCGCCGTCGCGCAGGTTGAAGGAAGGGTCGCCGCCCGCGAGCACGATGTCTCCGACGACGCCGATGCCGGTCAGGTGCGCCTGCGTGCACTTTTTAGGATTCGTGTCGGCGAGGGTCGGGTCTATCACCAACCCCGCGCCAGCGCAGGCGACCGGGCCGAAGAGAATCTGGTGCGTGCGGAAGCCTTGCGGGAACTGGCCGGGATTGTTTGCGATGTCGCTGGGGTCAAACAGGAACTCGTAATTCGGGGCCGACGCAAAGGCGAAGATGCCGCCGAGCGTCGGTTCTAGCACGAAGTCCGCGCCGAACTTGAAGCCGTGGTTGCCGCGATTGTAGCTCAGGTCGTCGCGGAACTGGTGTTTCTTCTGGACGGTCTGCTGCGGCACGTTGCCGTTGCGGCCAACGATGATGCCGCCCGGAAATGAGAGGTTCGCAAGGTCCGTCGTCGCCAGGATGCGGTTGTTAAAGGTCGAAGCCTGATAGGTGAACTGATTGACGGTGCTCTGGTTCACCACCCAGGTCCAGTTAGTCAGAAAACTGTAAAGCCTGTTGAGCGTCGCGTTGCCGCCTGAGAGGTCCGTGCGGACGATGAGGAAGCCAGCCTGGTCGTTGAGGCCGTCGTTGTTCTGGCCGGAGAAGCGCGTCACGATAGTATGCTTGTTGGAAACATGAAAGTCGCCCTTGATGGTGTACTGCGTATCATCGAAGGGTTGCGGGAGAAAACGCACGGCCTTGTAGCCGAGCGGTTCGAGCAGCGCGATCTGCGCCTGGTCAGCGCCGGTCACGATAGAGTTGCCGCGTTCGCGCGTGCGCTCTATGGTCCCGAAGAAGAATGCCTTGTTCTTCTTGATGGGGCCGCCGATGGAGCCGCCGAACTGCTGGCGACTGAAGGGCGGCTTGACGGCGTCGGATGAATTAGGGAACGTCAGAGGGTTGGCCTTGGCGAGCAGCGCGGGCGCGTTCGCGTTCAGCTTATCGTCGCGGAAAAAACCGAAGAGTGAACCATGTAATTCGTTACTGCCGGACTTTGAGATGACGGACAGGAGCGCGCCGCCGGAGCGACCGTTCGCCGCCGAGAAGCGCTGCGTCGAGAGCGCGAATTCCTGTATGCCCTCCATAGAAAAACTCTGTAGGATGCCGCCCACGGCGTTGTCCTTGTTGTCTCCGCCGTCAACCGTGATGTTGAGGTTTCTGCCGGTCGAGCCGCCGACAGAGAAGGTCCCGACGCGCGACTTGGTCGGGTCAAAGGAGGGCTGCAAGGTCGCGCCCGGAATGAGGATGGCGAGCGAGGCGAACGAACGCCCGTTGACGGGCAGGTTTTCTAGTCGCCGCTGGTCCACGACGCCGGAGACATCCGTCTTCGTCGTCTCGACGAGCGGCGCGTTTTCCGCCGTCACGTTGACCGTCTCAGTTAAAGACCCGACCTTCAGAGTGGGGTTGATGGTCGTCCGTTGGAGCACGTTGACCGTGACGTTATCCTGCACGGATTTGGCAAAGCCCTGCGCCTCTACCTCTACGCGGTAGAGGCCGGGCACGAGTTGTGTGATTTCGTAAACACCCTCGTCGCTGGACCTGGCCTCGCGCGCGGCGTTGGTTCCGATGTTGACCGCGCGGACGGTCGCGCCCGCGACCACCTCGCCCTTCTCGTTCTGCACGACGCCGGTGATGACGCCGCTACTGGCCGTCTGGGCCAGGACCGGCGGAGGGATGTTGGATAATGTCAGGAACAGTAATGATGTCAGGACCAGCGCGGTCATGCTTTTGAACTTACTATTTCTCATCTGGAGAACCTCCTACAAGATTTTGTTTCGTTCAAGTGGTAGGACTTCAAGCGCGTGTCTTCCGGGAAAGGTTCGCCACAACAGGCACGGGCGGGGCTACCTCCGCAGAAGATCACTATCGGCCTGATTGCTTTCGCAAGCGGTCAAACAGAGATGGGAGACCAGGAAGCGCGAGAAGAGCAGGAAGGCATTGTCTCAAGCTTGACCGAGCGGTTTCAAAGAACTGCTGGATCGAGAAGCCCCTTGTTCGTTAGCAACCATTTTGAAGAGTCGCGGTCGGGTGATAGAAAAGTCAGAGAGACGCAGATTATTTCTAACGGGTTCGCTCATTGCAACTGTTATGCCCGTTCAGGGTCCGGGAGACTTAAATCCGCGTCATGCATATTTTTACGGCCTCGCGAGGTATTTCAGGCGGGCAAGGGAAATCCAAAAAAATGTAAGTATTCCATAAATCGGAAGATAAGCGAGCAAGTAGTCGTTTGCGATTGGATGAGACCATGAGCGTGACAAGTCTGGTGTTACTTTGCGTCTTTGCGCCCTGGCGTGAGACTGTTTCGCGCTGGTGGCGCCAAGGCGCCAAGGTCACACGCAATTGCCAGCCGCTAAAGGATGAAGCGGAAGGCGGAAGGATGAAAGCAGGATTTATTCAGCTTGAAGAGCCACACTTTCGTCCTTCCGCCTTCCGCTTCATCCTTGCCTTTCATGTGTTAGACTCTTTTCGTAGTCAATGGATAGAGGAGCGTCATGGCCGGTTAGGAACGATTGAATTCTCTTGAGAAGGAAACGTTGAGTGTCAGAACGTATCTACCGCGACCCGGTCCACAACATTATTCGTCTGCGCACGGACACGGACGAGGGCCGTTTGATGGTCCAATTAATAGACGCGCCGGAATTCCAGCGCCTGCGCCGTATCAAGCAACTGGGCCTCGCCCTCTACACCTACCAGGGCGCTGAGCACTCGCGCTTCACACACTCTCTTGGCGTTCTGCATTTGATGACGCGCGTGCTCGACCGCCTCTGCGAGAATTACCAGATAGCCGAAGAGGACCGCGCGGCGGCGCGTGCCGCAGCCCTCCTGCACGACATCGGCCACGGCTCCTACTCGCACGTCATGGAAAAGGTCCAGACCTTTCATCATGAAGCCTGGACCGTGCGCGCCGTCCTCAGCGAAGAAACGGAAGTGGGCCGCGTTCTGCGCTCTTTCTCCAAAGACTTGCCGCAGCGCGTGGCGCACATCATAGAGGGCAAGTTTCAACCCGCCGCGTTGGCCCAACTCGTCTCTTCACAGTTGGACGTGGACCGCATGGACTATCTCCTGCGCGACTCTTTGATGACGGGCGCGAAGTACGGCATCTACGATCTCGAATGGGTCATCAACGCCATTCAGATTGACGAGGCCAACGACCGCATCTACGTCGCGGCGCGCGGCCTCTACGCGGTCGAGGAATACTTGCAGGCGCGCTATTACATGTTTCGCCAGGTCTACTTTCATCGCACCCTGCGTTCGGCGGAGGCCGTCCTGCGTTCGGCTCTCCGCCGCGCGCTCGAACTCCTCGCAACGGGCCGGGGCGTCTGGTGCGCGACGGGGACGGCGATGGAGAAAGTCTTGCGCCGCGAAGAGATGACGGTCGGGGATCACATGGAGATGGACGATTCGGACGTGCTCTTTCACATCAAGCAGTGGCAACATTCCGGTGATGCCGTGCTGAGCGATCTCAGTCGCCGCTTCGTCGGTCGTCGTCTCTTCAAGGCCATAGACCTGGACATGCCTTTGGAGGAACGCGCGACGTTTCTCGCGGCGGCCCGCGAGTGCGTCCAGCGCGCGGGCTTCGCGCCCGAATACTATTTCATAGAAGACCACGCGGGCGATGTTCCATACTATTCTTATTACACGGCGCAGACAGCCGAACCGAAGGCGCGCATCTACGTCGAAGACGGCTACGCGCGTCCCCTCATACGCGAGATTAGCGAAGTGAGCGAAGCCGTGCGCGGACTACAGAGCTATCAACTTCATCGCGTCTGCTTTCCGCCCGAAGTCAAGGAAGAGGTGTACGCGCTCTATCACCACGCGCAACCCACGCCGCACACCGCCGCCAGCAGCAGCGGAGATTAAGGACAACCATCAAGCTTTAAAATGAGTCTCTATTCGGTAAACTCGTTTTAAGAAATGAGGAGCGTTCATGAATTTCGGCTTCCTGCTTTTCCCTGACGCGGAGGAACTCGACTTTGTTGGTCCCTGGGAAATCATCTCTGCCTGGAGCAAGTACGAGGATGGTCCTGAGCAATGCCTGACCGTCAGCCAGTCGGGCGGAGAAATCCGCTGCGCCAAGGGGCTGAGAATCGTTACCGATTACGAGTTCGCGGATTGCCCGCCGCTCGATTATCTACTCATTCCCGGCGGGCAGGGCACGCGAGAAGAGGTTAATAACGATGCCTTGATAGAGTTCGTGAAGAGACAGGCGGCCAACTGCCGCGAGGTGCTTTCGGTCTGCACAGGCTCTTTCATTTTGCAGGCCGCAGGATTGCTCGAAGGGAAAAGGGCTACGACACACTGGGCTTCTCTGGAACGCCTGCGACAATTCCCGGAAGTGACGGTGGACGAGCAACGCTTCGTCCGCGACGGCCATATCTGGACCGCCGCCGGAGTCTCCGCCGGGATAGACCTCGCGCTCGCCCTCGTCCTGGACCAATCGGGAGAGGACGCGGCCAGCCGTGTCCAACTCTACGTCGAATATTACCCGAACGATAAAAAATTCGGCCACGCACATGAAAATGAACAAGCGCCCGCTTACCTGAAATCATGAGCCTGTGACATAAGGTCAGTCCCGCCCGGCTTAAGCCGGGCGGGTATTCTTGGCCCAGCAACGACCCGCCCGGCTTAAGCAGGCGGGACTGACCTGACACGGCTGTAGTTCACATTCGATGAAATTTCGCCACGCACTCTTCATTATCTCGCTGCTGTGCGCTTTATTCTTAGAGAGCGCGCTGGCGGTCTGCGTCTTTGCACAGACAGACAATGCGAGGCGCGCGCGCGTGGCCGTGCTTGATTTTGGCGAGACGCCGGTCGGGCCGCGCGTGGCCGAACGCTTCTCTGCGGGACTCTTTACGGCGGCGGACTTTCAGTTGGTAGACCGCGATGCTAGCCGCGCAGCCGCGCGCGGCGCGGGCTATGCGGGTTCGCTCAACCTGACCTTGCAGGAGGCGCGCGATTTGGGCGCGGCCATCGGCTGCGATTTCTTCATCACGGGCGATGCGCAGGTCTTGCGCCGCTCTCCCTCAACAGGTCCAATTTATTATGAAGCCTACGCATCCATTTTCGCCGTCAGCGCCCGCACAGGGAACCTGCTCCGCTGGGAGCGACCAGGCTTCGAGGCATCAACGCCCGCAGAGGCTTTGAGATTGCTGCTCGCCGAAATTGATAAAGGCGAATGGCGCGCGCGTTATCTCAACACGCTGCGCACGGCGCAACTCGATGAGCGGCAACGCGCGCTCGTCTCAAACAACGAGGCGGCGACGATTGCGTTAGTCCCGGAAGAGGGCAGCCCGGAGGCGGCTGGCCTGCGCCTGCCACAGCCTTACAGGCGCTTGCGTCCGGCCTATCCTGAGACGGCTGCGAGGGCGGAAGCGGAAGCGAGCGTTGATGTGATTCTGGACCTGGACGCTGAAGGCGAGGTGACGCGCGTGTTGGTCGCGCGCTGGGCCGGTTTCGGGCTTGACGAGGCGACCTTGGAGACCGTCCGCCAGTTACACTTTCGCCCGGCCATGCGCGACGGCACGCCGCTCCCTATGCGTATTCTTCTACGTTATAATTTCCGCAAGCCGAAAAGAGACGAGGCGAAGAAGTGAGAAAAAGGATGAGAGGCAAGCTGTCCGGCATTAAAAGTATTTCGGGTCGGGAAGCGCGCGGGCTGCGCGCATCGCGGCTCAGGCGTCGTGCTTCGTTATGCACGCGTCGCGCTTCGCTGCTGTGGCCGTTGATGCTGGTCCTGCTTTTCATTCAAGCGGCTCTGCCTTCCTCAACTTTTTCCATTGAGTCTCTTTCCGGTTCCGCTCAGACAGCTTCTTCCCTTCCTCTTGCCGTTGGTGTGGCGCGCGCGGATGCGGGTGGGGTGACGACGTTGACGCGCGAGGGGCGTCTGGCCGTCTTCGATGATGTCTGGGAGACCGTTAGCGAGCGTTATTATGATCCCGCGTTTCATGGCGTTGACTGGCAGGCACAGCGCGCGGCGTTTCGCCCGCAGGCGGCGTTGGCCGTCGGAGCTTCGGAGTTGTATGACATCCTGCGCCGGATGGTCGGCAGTTTGAGAGACGCGCACACGCGCGTCTACCCGCCGGATGAAAAGTTTGACTGGCAGCACCCGCACTTTCTGAGCGTCGGCATCAGCGTGCGCGAAGTCGCCGCGCAGCCCGTCGTAGTCCAGGTCGAGCGCGGGTCGCTGGCCGAACGCGCGGGACTGCGCGCGGGCGATTTAATCACGAGCGTTGACGGCGAACCGGCGCAAGCCCTCTTTGCGCGCAGGTTGAAGGAGCAGTCTGGCTTTTCCACCGTCGCGGCGACGCGCCTGCACGCGATGGCGACGCTCTTCGCCGGGCCGAGAGATTCAACGGTCCTGGTCGGATGGATTGATGCCGGGGGCGTTGAGAGAGAGACGCGACTCTTGCGCGAATGGCGCGAGCGTGATGCGACGCTCCACGTCGAACGCCTTAAAGGCGATTACGGATTGGTCCAATTCGACGCCTTCACGCCGGAGAGCGCGAGAGATTTTCTGCACGCGATGGAAGGGAAACTCGCGGGCGTGCGCGGGCTGGTGCTGGACCTGCGCAACAACGGCGGGGGCGAGGCCGAAGCGATGACGGAGATGGCCTCCGCCTTCCTGCCCGTGGGCAGCCGCCTGGGCCAATTCATAGACCGCGCGGGGCGCGTCGCGGATGCGCCGCAGACTCGCGCCGCGATGCTCTTCGCGCCCGAAACCATCAACCGCTTTTCTGGACCAGTCGTCGTCCTGACGAGCGAACGCACTTCCAGCGCGGCGGAGATTTTCACCGCCGCACTCAAGGAGGCACGCCGCGCCATCATCATCGGTGGGCCAACCTGCGGCTGCGTCCTCGCCATCCGCCATCAACACGCCCTCCCGGACGGCGGCGAACTGGATGTCAGCGAGATGGACTACAAGACGGACGACGGGACACGCCTCGAAGGCGTCGGCATCACCCCGGATGAAACCGTCAAGCTCAACCGCAAAGACCTACACGCACGCCGCGACCACGCCCTCCAACGCGCCCTCGAACGTTTGAAATCATGAGCACGCCTCCCAGCGCTTATAGCGGCTTGCGATTGAGTGCGACTCATGTCAGTACCGCCTGCGGTAACGTTCGCCCGCAGACCCGCCCGGCTTAAGCAGGCGGTACTGACATGAGTTACACTCAATTGCAAACTGCTATGGAGCGGATGGCACTGGGTGTAGGGAAAGTATATTCACCACCGCAGACACAGAGGACACAGAGTTGGCACAGAGAGTTGTATGATTAACTCTGTGCTGACTCTGTGCGCTCTGTGTCTGCGGTGGTGAACGCTTCTTGCCAGACATTCAATCGAGAGTGAATAAATGATAAACAGAGAAGCGGGAGCGAGAGACTTTTATCAAAGCCCCCGCTCCCGCCAAAGTTGTCGTGCGTTCAGCTAAAGTTTAGTAGCCGTTATACCCGGCGTCGTAGCCGTTCTCGAACGCCATCTGGAAGTACCGGCGATAGAGTTCGCGGTCGCCGTCTCTTGAGTTGTAATCCTTGGTCGCCTTCTGGTATGCGCTCGAATTTCTAAACTCGTAACGCTTGCCCTTCTGACGGTCTTTGCGCCCTTCCTTGATGCCTTCGTTGTAGCCCGCGTTGAGGGCCGTCTGGCGAAGTTGGAAAGAACCGCCGTAGTTCGGGTAATCGTCATTGCCGCGTCTGCCGCGACCACGACCATTACGACCACGGTCATCACGCTGTCCATTACGATCCTGATCCCGACGATACTGGTCGTTGCGGTCCTGCTGGTCACGACGGTACTGGTCATTGTTTTGATACTGCGCCTGCGTCGTCGTGATAGAAGCGCCGCCGATGCCAAGCAGCAAAGCGAATCCCAGAATAGCCTTTCCGATTGTTCCCTCGAAGTGTCTTATTTTCATATCAAGTCTCCCTCCGTCAAAGGAGAGCAGCAAACCTCATGCCGCATCGCAGGAGATGCCATCACGAAGGGCTTTTACGGGCCAATTTTAATCTCACAAATCATCTCGCAACACCATACGGTATTATCCCTACACCTCATCGGTGATTCAGCGCGCAGCCTTTGGTGTGACGAAACAACGCATGACACCACCGACCTTCATACACTTGCTCGACGTTAAAACTGCTTCTCATCATTGTTTGCCGATTCGCTTGTATCTTCTTGCGACACTTGGCATGATGTGCCGCGATGGATTTCGAGATTCTTGGTGAAATATCGGGAGTTGAAAACATCGCCGTTGGGGTGGTCCTTCGTGACCGTGCCCGGCTGCGTAAGCAGTATGGTAGAGGGAGGTGGCGAAAGCTGAAGGGAGTTGCCAGTGTGCGCCTGCCTGATGGTACGATACGCCTGGCTGAAATACACGGGTATGAGGCTCATGGTATCGGGAAGAAAGAATTTAAGTTAAAGCTACCATTCTTAGACTAACCATGAAAGAAGAAAAGCAAGCGGCGCATTTCGCTGTGTGCCTCAATAATCAGGGTTATCAGGCTTCTCTTGAAGTGGATAAGTTGTACCGCGTCATCCCTGATGAAGAGGCGACGGCGCACGGACTCATCCGCGTCATAGATGAGAGCGGAGAGGATTATGCTTTCGCAGCAGATCGTTTCCATCCGGTCGAGCTACCATCAACCGTTGAACAGGCATTGATGGCCGCATCTCACACCTGACGGGCATTCACTGACATGCTGTATTTATCGCAAGTGCTGGGTCGTTCGATACGCGATTTGGAGGGGGTGCGGCGGGCGACGATTAAGGATGTGGTGGTGCGTCTGGGGGGGGATGAGCATCCGCCCGTGACGGGTTTTGTGGCGCGTTTCGATAGCCGCGATTCGTTTCTGCCGTGGTGGCGCATCGCCGTCTTTGGGGAGCAGGGCGTGCGGCTCAATTCGGATGTGCTGGACCTGAGTCCTTTCAAGCGGCGCGAGGGGGAGGTGTTGCTGGCGCGCGATGTGTTGGACAAGCAGTTGATAGACGTGGATGGCAAGCGTGTGGTGCGCGTCAATGATGTGCAGCTTATTCCGGCGAAGGGCGAGTGGCGTGTGACGGGCGCGGATGTCAGCTTGCAGGGGTTGTGGCGCAGGCTCGTGCCCGTCGGGTTCGTCGGCACGAAGCGGCCTGTGGAAGTGATTGACTGGGCGGACGTGGGTTATTTGGCGACGGATGCGGCGACGGTGCAGTTGAAATCTTCGAGCGGCAAGCTGGCGCGGCTCCATCCTGTGGAGATCGCACGGCTCGCGGAGTCTCTCTCTTATCATCACGGCTCGGAGATTGTAGAGGCGCTGGATAACGAGACGGCAGCGGAGACTTTGGAAGAGATGCACGCTTATACGCAGGCGCGCATCATCGGTGAGATGGATGAAGAGCGCGCGGCGGACATCCTCGAACACATGTCGCCGGACGAGGCGGCGGACGTGCTCGGCGATCTGCCGGAAGCGAAGGCGGAGGATTTGTTCAACCGCATGGAGGGCGAGGAGCAGGCGGATGTCGCGGAGTTGCTGCCTTATGAGGACGACACGGCGGGCGGATTGATGACGACGGAGTTCGTCACGCTGCCGCGCGCGCTGACCGTCGGCGAAGCGCTCGCACGCCTGCGCGAGATGGCCGAAACGCCGAACATGATTTATTACCTCTACGTCGTCGAGACCGAAGGCTCATGGAAACTGGTCGGCGTCATCGCCCTGCGGAGTCTCATTCTGGCGGACCCTTCGGCCCCTCTCGAAGAAGTCATGCGCGAGGATTTTCAAGTGGCCTATCCTGATGACGCGGCCAGGGAAGTGGCGCAGAAAATCGCTGAGTATAACCTGCTCGCCCTGCCCGTGCTGGACGAAGCCGGAGACATTTTAGGCATCGTCACTGTAGACGACGCGATGGAAATGCTCCTCCCCAAAGGCTGGCGACATCGCCTGCCGAGAGTATTTGCCTGAAAAGCAAAGATGAAAAGGTTGAGCTAATAATTTAATTGAATGAATCACTCAATCATTTAATAGTGCTTCAATTTGCCTTGAGTGAGTATGAAAGCAGCATTCACCACAGAGACACAGAGGACACAGAGTTAGCACAGAGAAGAACATGCAAGCCTCTGTGCTGACTCTGTGCGCTCTGTGTCTGCGGTGGTGAATCTCATTGTCACATGCGCTCAAGATCAAATTGAACCACTATCAATCATTTTATCCCTCAACCCTCAACCCTTCTCTTGTGATATGCTTAGGGGCAAAGCATTAGCATTCGAGCCGCAGTTTAAAAAAAGGAGCGTCTGAAGATGAAAGCTTCACGTTTACCGAGAGCGTTGAGAGTTGGCATGCTGGCCTTGAGCCTGAGCGTCCTGGCGATTCCGGCGTTGGCCCAGAATAATAGTAATACGGGGACTGGCACGGCCACGCAGCAGTCTACGAGACAGACGACGACCACGACCACACAGACGACGCAGGCCGCGCCACCTGCTCAGACGACGCGCGTCGTCGAGACACAGAACTCGACCTCTCCTACACTCTACTGGGTGATAGGGCTGGCCGTGCTGGCGCTGGTCGTTATCGTCGCCATCGTCGCCCTCGGCAAACGCTCGAACAGGGAAGCGTAATATTCGCTTTCGCCGTTGGCTCAAGCAGCAGACAGAATTTATTTATGAGCGAGGACCCTCCAAATGGCCGTCTCCCGTACAGCAGTGCGGACTGCCGGGCGACGCTTGTGGCGGCGCGGCGCTCGCGGTGTGCGGCGCACGGTCGCGCGTCGCAAAGGGCCTCTCGCTTACCTGGCGATTCTTGGTCCGGGAATGATCGCCGCCAATGCGGGTAACGACGCGGGCGGCATCGCGACCTTCGCTTCGGTCGGCGCGGACTACGGGTACAGGCTGCTCTGGGTTCTGATTCCCATCACGATTAGCCTCGGCATCGTGCAGGAGATGTGCACGCGCATGGGCGCGGTGACGGGCAAGGGTCTCGCAGACTTGATACGCGAACGCTTCGGGGTGCGCTGGACGGCGCTCGTCATGCTGGCCCTGCTCATCGCCAACGGCGGCGTCACCATCTCGGAGTTCGTGGGCATCGCCGCCGCCACAGAAATCTTCGGCGTGCCTCGTTACCTTTCGGTCCCGCTCGCCGCCGCGAGCATCTGGTGGCTCGTCGTCAAGAGTTCATACAAGCGCGTCGAGAGAGTTTTTCTCTTGATGTCGCTGGTCTTCTTCGGCTACATCGTCTCGGCCTTCCTCTCGCATCCGGTGTGGGGAGATGTCGGGAGGGCGCTCATCCGTCCGGGCTTCAGCTTTGAACCGGCGTATCTCTTCACCTTCGTCGCCATCGTCGGCACGACCATCTCTCCATACATGCAAGTCTTCGTGCAATCCTCCGTGGTCGAGAAGGGCGTCACGGTGGAAGATTATCCATTGACGCGCGCGGATGTCTGGACCGGGACGGTCTTCGCCATCCTGATAGTCTTTTTCATCGTCGTCTCGACAGCGGCGGTCCTCCACACGCATGGCAAACACATAGAGACTGCCGCAGATGCTGCCATCGCTTTAGAGCCTCTCGCAGGGACTTACGCGAAACTGCTGTTCGCGGTCGGACTCTTCGGCGCTTCGATGCTCGCGGCGGGCGTGCTCCCCCTGGCGACCGCTTACTCCATCAGCGAGGCCCTGGGCTTCGAGAAGGGAGTCAACCGCAGCTTCCGCGAGGCCCCCATCTTTATAGGCATCTTCTCTTTCCTGGTCGTCGTCGGCGCGCTCGTCGCCATCATCCCCGGCCTTCCCTTGATACGCGTCCTGCTCGTCACACAGGTCATCAACGGCCTTCTCCTGCCCGTCATCCTGATAGCCATCCTGCGTCTCGTCAATGACAGAGACTTGATGAAGGAGCACATTAATGGACCAATCTATAACGTCGCCGCCTGGCTCACAGCCATCATCGTTTCAGCCCTTTCGTTGCTGCTCATCCTGACCACGATCTTTCCCAATCTCATCATGTCATTGAAGTAGACTGTAGAGATTGAATAGACCGTGTCTTTAACTTTACACTCGCAAAAGAGATCGGATTGGTGTAAAAGAATGGCTCAAGCGCTCGTGCTGCCGGTCCAGATGTCTCGCTCGGTTTGAAGGAAACGCCGCAAAGTCGTGAGTCGCCCCCATTTAAAAAGACGATTCCTGATTCTCCTGATTGCCGCCGCCGTCTTCGCGCTGCTGCTGTACGCCATCTACGCCTCCGAGGCGGCGCTGAGCAATTTCTTCATGGCCCACATGGGGCCGTTCTCCACCAGAGAGAATTTCGAGACCGTCCTCACCATCATCAAGCTCATCCTCTGCATGGGTCTCGCGGTGGTCTTCGTGCGCGCCCTCAACGAAGCCATCTTCGGCCTCAATTTTCGGTTTCGCAAAAAGCCGCAGGCCCCTGGGCTGGTCCGCAATATCTTCTCGATCATCGCCTACATCCTGCTCTTCGTCGTCCTCTTCAAGTATTACTATCCGCATGTTGAACTCGGCGCGGTCTTCACGACTTCGGCCATCTTCGGCGTCATCCTCGGACTCGCCCTTCAGGACACGCTCGGCAATCTCTTCGCCGGACTCTCCCTACAGGCGGACAATCCCTTTCAGGTCGGAGACGTGATCGTGGTCGGCCAGAATAAATGGACCGGCGTCGTCGAGGGCGTCTCATGGCGTGCCGTCAAGGTCAGGACTTTTTCCAATCACGTCCTCGTCCTCAGTAACAGCAGCATCGCCAAAGAGGCTATAGAGGTCTGCCCGAAAGATAATCTCAACGCGCGCATCGTCTTCTTCAGCACGCTCTACACGGACTCGCCCGCCCGGACCATCCACGTCGTGCGCGAGGCCGTGCGCGAAGCCGACAACGTCTCGCAAATGATTCGCCCCAACGTCCGCATCAGGAATTTGGGAGAGAGCGGGGTAGAGTATGAGGTCAAGTACTGGCTCGAAGATTATGCGAAGTATAATGACACGGATGCGCTCGTGCGCCAGCGTATCTGGTATGCCTTCCGTCGCGCGGGACTCTCCTTCTCATTCCCCACGCGGACGCTCCACGTAGAGCGCAAAGCCAAAGGCGACGGCATGCCTGTAGACGGCAGCGGATTCGTCGAACGCCTCTCCGCCGTGGACATCTTCGCGCCGCTCTCGGTAGAAGAAATCAGCCGCCTCTCCGCCTCTTCCATGAGCCACGTCTTCGCGCCCGGCGAGACCGTCATCCGCGCGGGCGACGAAGGCTCCAGCATGTTCGTCGTCCACAACGGTCGCGTCCAGGTCCAGATACTCGACAACGGCAAGCCGCGCACCGTGGCCGTCCTCAACGAGGGAGACTTCTTCGGCGAGATGGCCCTCTTCACGGGCGAACCGCGCACCGCCAACGTCGTCGCCAGCGAAGAGACGGAAGTCCTTGAGATCGGCAAGCAGGCCATGAAACAACTCTTCGAGACCAACCCCGACCTCGTCGAATCACTCAGCCACACCATCGCCGAACGCCGCACCGAACTCAACGCCCGTCACGAAAACGCAGATGCCCAGGAAGATGCCTCCGCCGGAATCATCGCCTCCATCAAACGCTTCTTCGGCATGAATTAAAAGAGAGAGGTTAGCGCACTGAGGCGGAATCTGCGCCTCGACCCGTGGATCGGCGTGGGCGCGGACGACGCACTAATTCCCCGCCGCAATTCGGGCAAACTTGCGTCATCGCGCCCGTGCAGTCCGCGCAGAACGTACACTCGAAAACACAGATGTAAGCTTCATCATCCTGCGCCAGCGCCTTCCCGCACTTCTCGCAAGCCTGTCTCATCTCCAAAGCCATTGGCCCAACCTCCCCTTTGATGGATTATCAATCACGCTGAAGTGCAAGAATGAGACATCGGAGTTTACAGCGGTTTTCATTTGGGTGGCGTTCATTACTGAGAGAAAGAATCTCACGCCAGGGCGCACAGGCGCAAAGCAGTGAGTCGCATTCAACTGCTACCCGCACGCTGTAGTTGTTGGATTTCAATCAAAGCCCTTCACTAACATCTAACATCCGACATCTGGCATCCGGCATCCGCTCTTTCATCCTTCACACTTCCGACTTCCGACTTGCTTTTCGGCGCGGTCTTGACCAGCGCGACTCCGCTCAAGATAATCGCCATCGCCGCCAGAACACGCCAGCCCAGCGCTTCGTGTAGTATCACCCATCCGAGCAGCACCGCGATGATCGGGTTGATGTACGAGTACATCGTGACGAGCGAGAGCGGCAACTTCTGTATCGCATAATTATAAGAGCCATACGCCACGATAGAGCCGAACGTGATGAGATACGCGAAGGCCGACAAAGTCCGCGCGCTAAAACTTATCACCCGCCATTCACCTAACGCAGTTCCCAGGAGCGCCAGCGCCGTTCCCGCCACCAGCATCTGTACGCTCGCCCCCATCAAAGGAGCCAGAGGCGTCTGATGATGCTTCGCGTACACAGACCCCGCAGACCATGCGACGCACGCGACCTGTAAGAGGACCACACCCAGCAGGAAGCCCTCGCCGTAAGCGGTCCCGAAGAGGCCCGGCGCGACCAGCAAAGCCAGTCCAATAAAGCCTATGACCATCCCCAGAATCGCGCGCCCGCTGGACCTCTCTCCCTCGCGCCGCAGCCTCTCAAATCCGGCTATCCAGAAGGGCGAGGTCGCCACCAAAAGCGCCGCCAGCCCGCTCGGCACAAACTTTTCCGCCCACACGACCAAACCGTTGCCGATGCCCAGCAGCAGCAACCCGACGAGGCCCTGGTCCAGCCACTCGCGCCCCTGGGGAAGGCGTGCGCCGCTCCACCATCTCACGCCCGCCATCAGAATCGTCCCCGCGATGAGAAAACGCAGGCCCGCGAAGAGCATCGGAGGCAGAGTCTCCAGACCGACGCGAATCGCCAGGTAGGTCGTGCCCCAGAAGACGCAGACCGCAGCCCACGCGCCATAGGCCAACAGTTTTTCCCTTCCCTTCATTATTTGCCATTCCCTTCCCTGTTCACACTTGCGTCGTTCGCCAACGCGACCTGATTCAAAGGCAGCCGCCCGGTCTCCTTGACTGTCTTGAGGACGATGGTCGTGCGCGTCGAACGGATAGCCTTAAACTGCCCGAACTCTTCCTTAAGAATGCGATAAAGGTCGTCTGTATCGCGCGCGCGCACCTTGACCAGAAAACAGTCTTCGCCCGCCAGATGATGCAATTCCAGGACGGACGGCAAAGCCGCCAGCGCTTCAGCCGTCGTGTCCGCCATCCCCAGGACATCGTTAATCTCGTCCACACGCATGAAGATGAAAGCCAGCAACCCCAGGTCCAACGCGTGCGGCTCAAGCTCCGCCATGTATCCTTTAATGAGGCCGCGTTCTTCCAGTTTGCGTACACGCTCTAAAGTCGCGGATGGCGTCAATTCGGCGGCCCGCGCCAACTCGACATTAGTCGCGCGCCCGTCCCGCTGTAATAATTCAAGTATTCTGAGGTCTTTTTCGTCTATCATTCGGATTATCCTTAAATGTGTTGAATAAAATATACCAGCCGGATGCATTTGTCAAATAATATAGCTGGAAATCGTCACAATCCTGAACTATTAAGACTTACCTGAGAGCCTCGCAGGATAAAATTAGAGCTTGACAAAGATAGACTCAACCTTTATTATTACATCGTGCTCATCAGCCGGGGAAAACTCAGTGGTTAACGTGCGGACGGCTGTGGGTGCGGCTCAATTGCTTAAAAAGAAAGACACTTAGAGGAGGAAGTTGTGAAATGGGCATCGTTCGTTACGATCCATTCCGTGATTTGCGTAGCCTTCAGGATGAGGTCAACCGTCTGTTCTCCACTAACCTCACGCGCAACTTCGGCGACGAAGGGATTGCGCGCGGGGCCTGGAATCCGAGCGTTGACATCTTCGAGAATAAGGACCAGATAGTGCTTGAAGCAGAGTTGCCGGGCATGAATCGTGAGGACTTTGAATTGACGATTGAGAACAACGTCATCACCCTGCGCGGCGAGCGTCGCTTTGAGAAGAAGGACGAGAGCGACAACTATCACCGCGTCGAGCGCTCTTACGGTTCGTTCACGCGCTCCTTCACCCTGCCGCAGTCTGTGACAGCGGAGAAGGCTGCCGCAGAGTATCGCAACGGCGTCCTGCGCGTCACCTTGCCCAAACGCGAGGAGATTAAAGCGCGGCGCATAGAGATACAGGGCGAGAGCGGCGAGGCCAAAGGCCCGCGCACCATCGAGACGACCACCGCTTCCGGCAATGCAACGTCGGAAGACGGCCCGCAGACCGGTAAGGCTGCCGGTCGTTAAAAAGCAGTGACAAGTGATGAGTGACGAGTGATAAGAGACATACTGATACTCGTCACTCATCACTCGTTTTTAACTTCTCACTCGTCACTTTTACTGAAACCACAATTTATTGATTCGCTTTTAGCAGTTAACCAAAATGCGTTTAGAGAAATTCACTTTACGAGGCCAGGAGGCCATCCAGTCGGCGATTGAAGTCGCCGAACGCAATCAGAATCAGCAGGTCGAACCCGAACATGTGCTCTTCGCCATGCTCGAACAGCCGGAAGGCATCGTGCGTCCCGTGCTGGGCAAACTGGGCGCGAATGTCCAGGTCGTCTTGAATGATTTGCAGGCGGAGATGGGACGTTTCCCGCGCGTGCAGGGCGGGCAGCAATACATCAGCCCGCGCCTCAACGGGGTCTTCACAGCCGCCGAGAAGCAGGCCGGGAAGATGCAGGACGAGTACATCTCTACGGAGCATCTGCTGCTTGCCCTCGCGGATGAGAAGGACGGGGGCGCTGGCAAAATCTTGCGCCAGCACGGCGTCAATCATGACGACCTGTTGAAGTCCATAGAGCAGATGCGCGGCGGCGTTCGCATCACGGACCAGAATGCAGAGGCCAACTACCAGGCGCTTTCCAGGTACGCCAAGGACCTCACGGACCTTGCGCGGCAGGGCAAGCTTGATCCCGTCATCGGGCGCGACGACGAGATTCGCCGGACCATCCAGGTGCTCTCACGCAGGACCAAAAACAATCCGGTGCTGATAGGCGAACCCGGCGTCGGCAAGACCGCCATCGTCGAGGGGTTGGCCCAGCGCATCGTCTCCGGCGATGTGCCTGAGACTTTGCGTAACAAGCGTCTGGTCGGGTTGGACCTCGGCTCAATGCTGGCGGGCGCGAAGTATCGCGGCGAGTTTGAAGACCGTCTCAAGGCCGTCCTCAAAGAGATAGAGAATTCACAGGGACAGATCGTGCTCTTCATAGACGAACTGCACACGCTGGTCGGCGCGGGCGCTGCCGAGGGCGCGATTGATGCGTCGAACATGTTGAAGCCTGCGCTGGCGCGCGGCGAGTTGCGCTGCGTCGGCGCGACGACGCTCAACGAGTACAAGAAGCACATAGAGAAGGACGCCGCGCTGGAACGCAGGTTTCAGCCCGTCTACGTCGGCGAGCCGAGCGTCGAGGACACCATCGCCATCCTGCGCGGTTTGAAGCCGCGTTACGAGGCGCATCACAACGTACACATTAAAGACTCTGCGATTGTCGCCGCTGCGACGCTCTCGAACCGTTACATCACGGACCGTTTTCTGCCTGATAAAGCGATTGACCTGATTGACGAAGCGGCCTCGCGCCTGCGTATAGAGATTGATTCTCTGCCGGTCGAGATAGACCAGGTCGAACGTGAAATTACTCAGCTTGAAATCGAGCGCCAGGCTTTGCAGCGTGAAGAAGACGCCGCTTCCAAAGCTCGTCTCAAAGAGATTGAAGAGCGCATCGAGAACTTGCGCGAACAGTCTTCCGGGATGAAGGCCAAGTGGCGCAACGAAAAAGATATTATAGAGCGCATGGGCAAGGCCAAAAAAGAGATCGAAGACCTCAAGGTGCAGGCCGAGCAGTACGAGCGCGCGGGCGATTACGGCAAGGTGGCGGAGTTGCGCTACGGGCGCATCGTCGAATTGCAGAACCAGTTGGAAGTGGATCAGGCCAAGCTCGCCGAGGTGCAGAAAGAGGGCGTCACGCTCAAGGAAGAGGTTGACGAAGAGGATGTCGCGCAGATTGTCGCTAAGTGGACGGGCATCCCCGTCTCGAAGATGCTCGAAGGCGAGATGCAGAAACTGGTGACGATGGAAGAGCGTCTGAGCCAGCGCGTCATCGGGCAGGATGAAGCTTTGACGGCTGTCGCCAACGCCGTGCGCCGCGCGCGTGCCGGGTTGCAGGACCCGAACAGGCCCGTCGGCTCTTTCATCTTTCTTGGTCCAACCGGCGTGGGCAAGACCGAGACCGCACGCGCGCTCGCGGAGTTTCTCTTCGATGACGAACGCGCGATGATTCGCCTGGACATGTCCGAGTACATGGAGAAGCATGCGGTCTCGCGTATGATCGGCGCGCCTCCGGGCTATATCGGTTACGAGGAGGGTGGTCAATTGACTGAGGCGGTGCGCCGTCGTCCCTACTCCGTCGTGCTCTTCGACGAGATTGAGAAGGCGCATCAGGATGTCTTCAACGTGCTCTTGCAGATTCTGGA
>DASYML010000030.1:0-20129 GCA_036009045.1 Pyrinomonadaceae bacterium | reverse complement strand
AAGGGGCCGCCTGCTGTGACTGAGAGCAGGAGCGAGCAGATAATCATTAACGTCACTATCACGGATAATTTTCGGGTCTTCATCTTTTTCCTCATCGCATCTTTAAAGCATGTCATGACGGCTGCCGCACACGCACGGGTGATTGGCGGCAGTCAACGCATCAGCATTCCCCATGCCACATCGCTTGAGAGACGATAAGAGCCGTCGTCTCGTCATTTTTGGGCCTTTATTACAAGTAGACGGGACGATGCAGATTGACTCCTTCATTCAGTTTGAATGAAGGAGTCTGGCAATTTGACCTATGAGGAATGCGATGCAGCAGTCTCGAAATTGACTTCCAGATTAACAGCGAAGGTTAGGGAACTCACTTCACAGTCTGTCACGCAAAGTGACAACTGCGCGTCGCGCGTCAATCACTGGTAGTTGGCTTTTCGTGATTTTGCGAGCGAAAGGCGGCTGGCATCATTCTTGCTGAAGGGGGCCGGGAGCGAGCGCCTTTGAGATGTCTGCATCTGCTGGCCTCCTTCAATGGAAAAGCCTGAAGTGATCTTGAGCAGGCACACACTGCAATCTGGAAACTCGAACAGGTGGATGAACAAATGACTCCTGTAAATAAGCTTGATGCGAGACGCTCTTCTTGCGGCGGTTGGGGATTGATAGAGGCGTTGATTGCCATCGCCCTGATGATGATTATCTCCATCATTGCAATACCTCAGATAGTCTCTCAGCGGAGGTTGTTTCGCATGGCGGGGGTTCCGCGAGAGGTCGTCTCGCTCATGCGCCTGGCCCGTCAAAGAGCGATGGCCGAGCGGCAGGCTTTTACCTTTCAATATGATGATACGACGAAACAGATTCTCGTCATTGATCACAACGCGGCGGGCGCAGCGGTCATCAACGCTCCGAACTACCCGGACACGGCTGGCAGCTTCAAGGTCGTCGTGACGCAACTCACAGGAGGAGGCGTGACGGCGACCGATATTGTTTACGGCATCCCGCCTCCGCCCAATCCACCGATTCCGGGAGTCCCGACGACGGCGGCCACTCTCGACGACAACACGACCCCGACCCCACTGGTCAACAATAAACTCAACGTGACTTTTCAGCCTGATGGCTCCGTCATTAACGGGCTTGGGAATCCTGTCAACCGCACGTTCTTCATCTACAACGCCCTCGCTCCGGTAGACACCGCGAAGGCCATCTCCGTGCTCGGAACGGGCGGCAGAATCAAAGCCTGGAGGTATGACAATAATGCGAAAAAATTTATCGAATAGCTCGCATCGCGTTCGCTCGCGTCAGTCACGTCCGGGGTCCGAGGCCGGAATCACGCTGGTCGAGATGTGCATCGCCATCTGGATTCTCTCCATCGGTTTGCTCGGACTGGCCGGAGCCATCGGCTTCGCCATGACGGTCAGCAACAAGGGGCGCAACGTCACCAATACCAAGATGCTCATCGTCTCCGTCCTCGAAGAGATGGAGACCTTGAGAAATACGGACGAGTTGACCTTCGGGCAAATCGCCAACCAGGGACAGGTTGATAACACGGGCGCGACGAAGACCTTCGGCGGATTCCCTTCAGACTTCCAACCAGTCTCTATCAATCCCGGTCCTGACGGCATCTATGGAACCGGCGACGACCTGCTGGACCCTGGGCCGGACGGCAAATACAACACCTCTGACGACAAGATCAATCAGGCGTGGGCGCGTCAGGGTTATACGCGGCAGATACTGATTACCTTCCTCGGCAATAATCTTAACCTCAAGCGGATTCAGGTCACGCTGCGCTATACAGGCAACAACGGACAGAATCAGGATTTGGTCGGCGTCAGCTATTTGAACAATGATGCGGGCACCAATTTTCTTCCCTGATGGGTCAGGACCAATTTAAAGACGCGCCCTTTCAACAATAATCGGAGGCTGCACAGACTATGTGTTCATGTGATGATAAAACTCGCCAGGCCGGATTCTCCATCATCGAAGTCCTGATCGCCACCGCCGTCATGATGACGGTGTTGGCTTCTGTCATGGGCCTGCTTGGACGAAGCCTCAGCACCAGCAACTCGACCTATGAATTAACAGAGGCGCAGGAGAGTTTGCGCACCGCGCAGGAATACATCAGTCGAGATTTAACGACGGTCGGTGACGGCCTCAAATGTATCGGCGGGATTCAGATTCCCCCCGCCTTCATCGCGACCTATTTGACTATTGATCCGGGGATTGACGCGACCAACTTTCCGATTGTCGCCTCTGACGATAGCATGCCGGGCGGGAGCGTCATTCAGTTGGCGAATCCGGCGGCGACCATCCTCGGCGGCACTGACCGCATCACGCTCCTCGGCATAGACCCGGACTTCGGCACTTCCATTCCTCTGCCAGCCGGTGCGATCAATGCTAACGGCACGGTCATCAACGTCGGCGTAGCGGACGTGGCCCGTGTTAATCCGGGAGAGATTTACTGTGTCACCTCTCGTCTCGGCGCGGCCTTCGGAATTATCACGGCGTCCGCCGGTGCGCCTAATCCGTCTCTCACCTTCACGCCGGGCGGGCTGGACATCTACGGACTGAATCAGGTGAACGGGCCGATTCGCGCCGTCTCGCGCGACCCGCAGACGGGCAACGCGATTGCGACCACGCTGGCTCGGATCAGGATTATGCAATATTTCGTCAACATGAACGGCCTGCTCATCAGGCGCGTCTACGGGGTGAGGGGCACGGCCTTTATTGATAACGTCGTCGCAGAGCACGTCACCAACATGAAGATTCGTTACTCCTTGAATCTGCCGGACGCGAACGGTTTTGCGCGCCAGCCCGTCTCACAACTGACAAACACGCTGGAGCAAAGCTCTGTCCGCCAGGTCGAGGTGAGCCTCACCATGGAGACCGCTCACGGCATCAACAATGGCGCGCACTGGCCTTTAACCATGACCACCAGCACGAGCGTTCGCAACCTGCAATTCCGTCAAGCATTGCAACCGACGCGCGCAGGCTAAAAAAATATTCTCTCGTATGTGGAGGAAATTCTGATGATCAAGATAGCTAATAAAACTCAGGCGACCAGCCGCGCGCGAGGTCTGGCCGGAGCGGGCGAACGTGGGGCCGCGCTTCTCACAGCGCTCCTCATTCTAGCCCTCCTGGGCGTCATCGCCATGTCCGTGCTCTCCACTGTGACGACAGAGACTCGTGTGGCTGGCAGCGACTTATGTCGCACCCAAACGTTTTACGCCGCGACTGCCGACATCGAGAAGATGACGAGCGACTTTAGCTCGCTCTTCGCGCGGACCTCTCGCCCGACCTCCGATCAACTCTATGGTGTGCAGCAGGCCGTTCCGCCCGAACTCACAGGCGAAGGCTTTGACATCCTGCCCGACTTGAAGAAGGATCAGGCCACACTGGATACTCTGGGACTGGGTCCGAATCCGGTCGTGACCGTGCCGACGGGACCGTTCGCGGGCCTTATCGCCACCGTCACCCCTTACATCCTGACGGCCACCGCCACGAACAAGTATTGCGGCGGACAGGTCAAGGTGCAACGGGAAATGAATAACTATCTCATCCCGCTCTTTCAGTTCGGCATGTTCAGTAATGAAGACATCGAACTGCATCCCGGCCCGGCCTTCAGTTTCAACGGTCGCATTCACGCCAACGGCAACATTTACGTCAACGGCAACGTCACCTTTCTGAACAAGGTGACGACCGCCAATGAACTGGTCACGGATGTGCTGCGTAACGGCAGCGTGAGAGCGGGTGCGACGGTCTCTATGGTCGTCGGGACGCAAACCGGGACGATTAACGTGCCCATCACGGCGGGCAGCGTCGTCAACGGGCCTAACTTTACCGGCGCGAGCAAAGGGCAGAGAGGTTATTCACCAGGCTCCCCGAACGGAACACCTAACAGCACCTGGAGTCAATCCACAGCGCCTCCGAAAGTCGGGACGGCGAATCAGTTCGGCGGTCAACTGCAAACACGCACGACGGGCGGCGCTCCCTTGCTGCTGCCCCTTGAGCTTGACGGCAACCCGACGCGAGAAATCATCAAGCGGCGGATGCCGAATGACAACCAGACTCTCAGCGAGTCGCGCTATCACTCGAAAGCGGAAATCCGCATTCTGATTGACGACGAGGGCGTTAACAATGATGCCGCCGGTCTCAACGCCTCGCAGAACGGGGTTGACCTCAAGCCAGCCTGCATCGCGCCTTGCAACGGCGGTGTCAACCTCTCACTCTTCACCCCCTCGCCTTTACCCGCAGGAGCACCGAGCGGAGCCGCGAACGGCGCTGGCAGGGCGCTCTGGCGCATCGCCGACAACGGCCAGTATATAGACACAGTGGCAACGGCTGTCCAACAGAGGACCAAGACCGGAGGCGTCTACGGCTCTTACGCGGACACCGTGCGCGGCGTGCAGGGCTTGCTGGACCCTCTCAAAACGTCTTCTAACGGCGCGCCGATTCCGGCGGGCGCTGGCCTCAAAGGTCACATCCTGATTCAGATTGTTGACTCCTTAGGCGTCGCGCGCGATGTCACGCAACAAATCTTGAGCATGGGCGTGACGGAGGGCGAGCCGAACTCCATCATTCAATTGCAGCGACCGCTCTGGGCGGCCTTCACACAGGGCAGCCGCGATGCGAGCGGCCTCACTAACATCGCTCCCAACGGCACTACCTACACCAACTGCTTAACAGACATCTTGAACCGGACATCCATCGGCGCGGACGGAGAGATTCAAACCAAACCCGGCCCGACACAGGCTGGCATAGGCTATCTGACGGGCATTCTGGACGACAACCCAGGCACACCACAGCGGTCTGATGCGCCGCCCTCGCTTAATATCAATGATTGGGGAGTAAACACCTGCGGCGGTGGTAGTAATAAATCCTGTTGGAATGAAAACTCTGATTGGAACGCCATCGTCCCCATCAATGTCTACAACGTGCGCGAGGGCCATCTCAACACCACCTTGAATCAGAACAATGTCTATGAACGCGGCATGACGAACGTCATCGAGATCAACATGAAAAATCTCGCGCGCTGGGTGGATGGCGTGTATGACGCGAACCTGCTCCAGGGAACTCCCGCCGTGAGCGGCAACATCGGCAGCCCGGACGGTTATATCCTCTATGTCTCGGATCGTCGCGGCGACAAAATAAAGTCTGAGAGAGATTCGTCGGGAGTCTTCCTCCAGACGACAAACGGCATGGACGATAATGAAGACATTTATGGTCCAAACGGCTCGTACGATGCGGGCGAAGACGTGATAGACAGCGGAGAGGATTCAACCGGGCTGAAGTATCATACTCTCCAGAAGGATACGAGCGAACTGCCGGACCCCGCTGCGCTGCCCGGCGCATACGGCGCAGACCGCAACAAGCGCGCGCTGACGGCTTCCGCCTGGGCCAATCTGAACAGCGCGCCTCTCAACATTAACAGCCATAAATATTTCCGCAACTCCGTGCGTCTGTTCAATGCGGAAGACTTAACCGGCGGAGGCAACAGGCTCTCTATCACCAACGGCATCACCGTCTCTTCCGAGAACATGGTCTATATTTGGGGGAGCTATAATACGACGGGCATCAACCTCGCGCCGCCCAACGGACAGGCCGCGCTCAACAATGCGGCGTCGCCCTATCGCTACCTGGGCAATCAGGTTCCGTCCTCGATTGTCTGCGATGCTTTCTTCCCGCTCTCGAAAACATGGTTCGACAGTAGCTCCTCTTTGTACCCGGACACCATCGCGAACCGGCCCGCAGATAACGGCCTGGCAGTAGTCACACAGGAGACCTCCGTGCGTGCGGGCGTGATCGCCGGGAATAATCTCTCCGCGCTGTCCGGTGCTCCTGACCAGGGCAACGGGGCCGACTCGCGCCTGAGCGGTGGACTGCACAACTTCCCGCGCTTCCTCGAAGATTGGAATACATCCGCTCGCCGTTGGAACTTCGTCGGCTCTTTAATCCCGCTCTATCACTCGACGCAGGCGATGGGACCCTGGTGGTACGTCAACCCTTACTCGCTCTATTACGCCCCGATCCGCGACTGGGCCTTCGATGACACGTTCACCAACCCGAACCGTCTGCCGCCTGGGACACCCTCCTTCCAACACATAGAGCCGACCGGCTTCAGGCAGGTCCTGTAATCATCAACCGAAGGCTACCTTCGATGGTCAAGGTAGCCTCACATCACTCGCTTACACTTAAACACAGTAAGGGGCAACCACCCGGTTGCCCCTTACTCTTTTAGTAATGATGATGCACCCGGCAAGATTCGAACTTGCGACCCCTTGATTCGTAGTCAAGTACTCTATCCAACTGAGCTACGGGTGCGCTTTGGTGAAAGCGAAAAATTAATATACGTACGGGTCAGGCGGGTGTCAAGCGAGAGGGTGGAGGACAAACCCTTGCGCTTTCGATGTTGATTATGTAGGGCGAGGCATGCGATTTTTCAGTGCGAGTAATAGCCCGCCTTGGTCTTTGCGATGAGCGGTTGCCGCGCGACCTCTACGCGTATGGTGTGCCATTTTCCTTTCTGCGAGTCTGTGCCTGAAGGCTTGTAGACGATGGTGTAGAGCGTGCGCAGGGAGGCCGCGACCTCCGCGTAGAGACGCGCCAGTTCGTCGAGGCGTCTGATCTCATTGAAGTTGCCGCCGGTCCGGTCTGCGAGCGTTTGGAGGCGCGTGCGCGCGGACGTGTAGATGGCCGTGATGGTCGGGTCCGGCAGGGGCAGACGCTTCGGGTCTCCCGAAGGCAGGGCGAGCGGAAAGATGGTCACGCCCTGGCGGTCCGCCGCGTTGAGCACGGAGTTGAGGGGCGGGCTGGCATCGGGTTTAATCGAAGCGATGGCCTCTTCGTTGGTCTGCGCGTGCGCCGCTGAGGCGCGGTCCGCGTTACGCATCTGCGTGTCTATGCCGTCGGTCATGACGACGATGGCTTTGCGCCGCTTGCCCTCTTTGGAGAGTTGTTCGAGCGCATAGTTGAGCGCCTTGTAAAACTGCGTCTCGCCGCGACCGTCCGCGATGTCAATCGCATAAGCTATCTTGCGCCGGTCGGTCGTGAAGCCCGTCAGCGTCTGGACCTTCTGGTTGAAGGCGATGACGGTGACTCGGTCATCGGGCGAGAGCGCGTCTATAAAACGCATCGCGGCTTGCTTGAGGCTCTGGCGAAACGATGTGGTAGAGCCTGAGACATCCAGCAGGAGCACGAGGCTGAAGGGCGCGGAAGCAGGCTCGAAGGTCTGTATCGGTTGGCGCACGCCGTCCTCATAGACCGCGAAATCATCGCGCGCGAGATTCGTTACGGCGCGACCCTGTTGATCCGCGACGCCGACGTTGAGTTGGACCAGATTGCTTTCGACGCGCAGCACTTCGTCCTGGTCCTGCGCACGCGCGACGCCCGCCGTCAGGGCCAGCAGGCAGAGCGGAAGCAGGGCCAGAGCAAATCTGTGATGCACAGAATTATTCAGCGGAAAGTTGAAAGGTAATCGGAAAAGATTCATCGTTCAAAACCAGCCGCGTGCGAACGTGCGGACTCAAGCGAGTATGCACGCTGGCGCGGAAAATTTGCAACTACGGGCGAGTCAAACTCATTTGCAGCCAAGGTCGGACGCCAAAAGGGTTGTCCTGAGTTGCTTGAGCGAGAGGGAAGAAGGCGGATTTTGTTTGAACGTGTGAGAGGGAGAAACGGTTTGACCGCAAAGGACACCATGAGAGGACGCTCAGAAGGCCAGCATTTCTTTGCGCCTTTCGCGTTCTTCCTTCGCGTCCTTTGCGTTTAAATAGCTTGCCTGTTATTTCTCTCCGACGGCCTTGGGCAGGCGCGTGCGTGTGCGGCGCGTCTGCGTCGCTGAGGGGAGCGAACTCGATTCCATAGAAGCCAGCGGCGTCAGCGGCGAGGGCGGTTCGACGGCGACGGGGCGGGGGCGCGATTTGCTGCGGCGCGCGGCGGCGCGTTCGGCATCCACTTCGACCGTGCGCCGGGCTTTGTCTATACGCTTGCGCGGCACGAGTTGGAAACGCAGTTCCATCTCCTGCGCGATGCGATAAATGTTCTTGGCTTTCGCGCCACGCTCTGCGCGACGAATAATCTCGTCGAGTCCGAGCACTTCCGCTTGATCGTCTTTTCCAATCCAGATGTAAGTTGATTCCGGCATCTCTCTCTTAACCTCCAGGCGCAGGAGCGCGCGCATCTCTGTCGCCGTAGTGATGTTGACCAGGGCACGCGGGCGCGGCTTAGCTTCGGCGCGCGCGGCGTAATAATCCGCGACGAGCGCATCCACATTCGTGCGATGCTCGTCGTAAAAAAGCGCAAAATCCTGACAGCGTGTGCGGTAGGGACAAGTCACCGAACACACCAGCGGGTCTTTGAAATGCGCGTAACGATTGCAGTAAAGTTTGAGGCCCATCGGACCGACACTCCCACACAGGGACATTCTTTAACGCCCCTCGCGCTCTGTTTTGAGGCCAGCCGAAAAAGGAGCTTGAAGCCTCTTCAGAAAGCTTTTGCTCGGGAGTGAAAGCGACTATAACATGCTTGTCTTATCTATGCAACTTGTATCGCGGGCGCAACAAAAGGGATGTGAAAAAGATTTTGCTCCCTCAAACTGATTCGAGCATATAATCAGTTCGCGTTAAGATTATCCAGGCTCGCCTCTCCGAAGCACTATCCGTCAAGCGTGCAACCCATGACGGCGCGCACAAGAACATTTCCTGACGGATGGAGATTCTCAAACCATGTACAAACCGAATTTCTGCGCCGAGTGCGGCGCGCAAATCCTGCGCGCAGGCTGGCATTTCTGGACCAGCAGGAGATTCTGCACGGACTGCGCGCGGCGCTTTCGCAAAGAAAGAATCCTGTTGCCCTTAATGATCTGCGCCGGACTCTTCGCCGCAGGTCTCGCGCTGGGCCGCGCCGCGCGTCCAGCGCCGCCGCCTCTCACAGTCGAACGCGGAGCCTCACCACTCGTCGCACCCGCCTCGCCCGCTTCAACCAAAAGCGTAGCGCCGACGAATGAGACCAAAACCATCAACGAAGCCGCGACAACTTCACAAGCTGAAACTATTTATGGACCAAACGGGACAGCCACAGAGCGTCCGACGGACCCGGATGAGACGGTCTCCATCTGCGGCGCGCGCACGCAGAAGGGAACGCCCTGCCAGCGCAGAGTGCGCGGGACGGGCCGCTGCTGGCAGCACAAAGGAATGCCCGCGATGCTGCCACCGTCGAAGCTAATCGTGCAGGGATAACTGGCTTTCTCTCACGGTAGCTGGCCTTCCCTCTTTGGCATCGAACAGATGTTGAGGAAGAAAAAGAAAGGCCGCACAGGTCTGGATAAACAGGGCGGCCTTTTCATGATGTGTGCGCTTTAAGGCGAGTCGTCTCCACCCTGTTGCGGCGGGGGATCAATGCGGGGAGGCGGGGGCAGATAGCCGCCCTTCTCTTCCACAGTAAAGGGTATCCCCGCGATGTTGATGGTGCCCGTGCGGAATGACAGAGAGTTCGGAGCGACGGAAAAATTCACCGTCGAAACGCCGTTGTTGCTGCCGCCGATAGAGTTGATGATTATCCAATCGGACTGGCTCGTGACATTCATGGCGCAGCCGGATGGATTGGTAATCGTGATAGTCCCGTCGCCTCCCTCGCCCGCAAAACCGTCGCTTGATGGATTGAGCGAGATGGAACAGAGCGGGACGGCCAGCATATCCATCGTCTTGAGCACGACCTTGTCGCTGTCCACGCCGCCGAGCGCGTAGAGTTGATCTCCGATGACTCCCGCGCAGAGGAGCCTGCGGGCCGTCGGCATGGGCGTCGAAGTGGTCCAGGAATTTGTCGCCGGGTCATAGACGTTGACCGCCTTCGTTGGCCCACTCCCGCCGACCGTGTAGAGTCTGCCTCCGATGACTCCTGCGGCCAGACTGTCCAGCGCCATCGGCATATCAGCCAGGATGGACCAACTGTTGGTCGCCGGATCATAGACCTGTAGACTGCTCGTATTGTTGGCCCAGTTCCACGGAGAGCCAGCGACCGCATAGAGTTTCCCGCCGATGACTCCGGCGGCCAGGCGATAACGGGCCGTCGGCAGAGGGGCCAGCCTGGACCAGTTATTCGTCGCCGGATCATAGACTTCCAGAGCACTAGAATAGCCCACGCCCGGATCGTAACCACCGACGACGTAGAGTTTTCCGTTGATGACTCCGGCGGCCATGTTGTAGCGGGCCGTCGGCATGGGGGCGAGTGTGGTCCAGTTATTCGTCGCCGGGTTGTAGGCTTGCAGGGTGTTCAAGTAACCCGTATTGAAGCCGCCGACGACGTAGAGTTGACCGTTGATGAATCCCGCGACGGGGCCTATGCGCGGCGTCGGCATGGGAGCCAGAGTGGACCAGTTATTGTTGACCGGGTCATAGGCTTCCAGAACATTCAAAGGATTTATCCCGACGCCGTTGTAGCGATCACCGTTGTTGCCGTCGCCGCCGACCGCGTAGAGTTTTCCGTCTCCGACCGCGACGGCGAAACTCTGTCGCGCTGTCGGCATAGAGGGCTTGCCGGACCAACTGCCTGGGAGCGGAGCCGGTGGCGGCGTGCCGCAGGTGAGAGACCTCGGCGATTTGAATAAATCCGTATTCGTGCCCGCGAACTTGACGCCGAGCGAGTGCGCCCTGCCGTCTTTGAGACGAGCGGGAATCGCGTAGTTGAACGCGTGAGAGCCGTTGCCTTTGCCAGTATCAAGCAGGTCCTGTCGAAACGCGTTGGCGGGAATCGTGGCGAGCAGAGACGAGCCGTCGTAGATGTCCACGTTGATGACGGCGTTGGGCTGGTGACTGTCCCAGGCCCAGCCGGAGATGAAATTGCAATCGGTCGCATCGTCCGAACCCTCATAGTTTGGTCCCGCCCCCGAACCTGACAAAGCCGGAAAACGCGCCATCTCCACGATAGCGTCATAGCGCCCTATGCCGAGCCTGGTCCCATCCGGTGAAACGGCGAGCGAGGGAGGCTGCATCCAGCCCGTCTCCTGCGTATAGGTTTGGAGTAAGGCTCCATCCGAAACTCTCCAGAACCAGACGGTCGGCGCATAACTACCGCTCGCGGATAACAACACCTGACCGTCTGCGGAGTAAGCGATCTGGCCCAGAAAGACGCCCGGCTGCCCCTTCATTGATTGCAGCAGGGTGCCGTCCGAGACGCGCCACACCTGAACGCTGTCGAAGGCCGTGAGCGCGAGGCTCTGCCCGTCGGGCGCGAAAGCGAGCGAGCCGATGGGATAGGCGTTGCCGGGAATCGTGCGTATCAGCAAGCCATCGGAGACGCGCCACAGTTTGACTGTCGAATCGCCGCTGCCCGTCGCCAGGATTTGCCCGTCCGGTGAAAAGGCAAGCGCCTGCACCCAGTTGCCATGTCCTCTGAACACGTTGACGACCGCTCCATCCGAGACGCGCCAGAGGGCCGCAAGGTTATCCCTGCCGCTTGAGGCGAGCAATTGCCCGTCGGGCGAGAAGGCGACGCAGAGCGTTCCGCCGCTATGCCCTGGGAGGATGAGTTGCGCCGTGCCGTTGGAGACGCGCGAGACGAAGATTCGCGTGTCGCGCGTATCAGGAGGTTGAGAGCCTGACGCGGAGGCGAGCAGTTGCCCGTCGGGCGAAAAGGCTACGGAGTTGATGATGTCATTGTGTTGCGCGAAACCGCGCACGCCGTTCCCGGTCGCCGCCTCGAACATTTCCACGGACCAGGGACCGTCATCAAAATGCGCGTTATCCGTGGCGAAATATTTCCCGTCGGGCGAGAAGGCGGAGGAGGTGACAAACTCTCTACCACCGCCGATGCTGCGCAGGAATGTTCCGTCCGGCACATGCCAGACGTAGCTGATGTGCTGCGCGCCGCTCGCAAAGAGCGTATTGTCGTTGGAAAAAATAATGGTCCAGATTGCCGCGTAGATGTCCGCTTCAATGCTCTGGACCAGAATTCCGTCCGGCAGATGCCAGAGCCAGATTGCATCGTCCGTTCCACCAGCGGCGATGTACTGGCTGTCTTGAGAAAAACCCAGACTGTAAATCGAACCCGTGTACTGCGTCGTCAAAGCTTGAACCGGAACGAAGCCCGGAATGAGCCAGACCATGACCTTACCGTGAGCGCCGCCTCCGCCCCAATCGCCCGCCGCCAGATATAGCCCGTTGGGAGAGAAGGCAATCGAGTCCGAGATAAAACTGAGACCGAATAGTTTGTTGACGAGCGTCCCATCCGACGCGCGCCAGATATTGACGGAAGGCACATCGCCGAAATTATCTGCGCCCGTCGCCGCGATGGTGCTCCCGTCGGGCGAGATGGCAACGGCCTTCGCCGCGAAAGGCTCTAAGGTCCGCAGCACCTCTCCGGTGTTGAAGTTGAGAGTGACGACGGAAGTGTATCCATGTGTGGCGACGATGGTCTGGCCGTCGGCGCTGATGTCTATGCTGATGACCGAATGAGCGAGGTTGAATTGCCGCACCAAACTCCTGTCAGAGACGCGCCAAGCCCTGAGCGTTGAGGGAGGGCCGGGATACCCGTAACTCTGCGTGCCTCCGGCGATGAGATACTGCCCGTCAGGCGAAAACTTAATCGCGCCTATGCGATCAACGCCAGCCATGCCGAGGGTCCCCAGCAGTTGCCCGTCCGCGTAACGCCACAAGTCTATTTCCGCGTAATCGGCGGTTGCCAGGATTTGCCCGTCGGGTGAAACCGCAGCGTGGCCGATGCCGCCCGCATGCGCGCCCTTCATCCATAATAAATCGGGCTTGCCGCTGGAGTCCGCTGCGCTTGATTCCTCTCTGCCGATTGGCGTCTGCGCCGCGCGCGAAGCGACCTGCGCGTGTGAGACCGAGTGTGGTATCAAGGTCAGCCCGGCGAAGATGGCGAAGATGAAGGCAGAGCTAAATATCAATTTCAACCTTCGTGCTAATTTCAACCTTCGGGTGTCACATACATCAAACGGATGCAGGTCTGGGCAGACACTCTCACGCATAATCAACTCCTCCTCCACGTCTCCGGCTATCTTCAGAGACACCCAAAAAATCGTTGATGGCCTTCGCTTGTCAATCGAATGTTTAAGCTCACATGCGAATCAGTCTTGAGGAGCAACACAAACGTCAGGGGAGATATTTCCGAAGCGGCAGAATAGGGGACTGGGTCTGCTGGATTATCCGACCAGCGCACATCGTAGTCAAGAATAATTTTGAGAAGGAGACGGAAAGCAGAAGCCAGGAGCCAGTAGAAAGACATGCAACCTTTCTTCTACTGACTACCGGCTCCTGGGTACTGGCTCCTGCTTTTCACTTCCTGTCCTTGAATTGCTCATAGAGTTCGGTGTGGCGGCTGGTGAGGGGGAGTTGGCGACCGTTGATGAAAAGATAGCGGACGTGGGTGCGCGGTTCGAGCAGGTCGCCGTCTGTGATGACGAGGTTCGCCAGTTTGCCCGGTTCGATGGAACCCATGCGGTCTGCCACGTTCATGATCTGCGCGGGATAGAGCGTGACGGCCTTGAGAGCTTCGTCGCGTGGCAGCCCGAAGGCCGAGGCGAGGCCCGCCTCGTATGGAAGGTCACGCGCGTTCGCGCCCGAATTGCCCGTCGAGATACAGAAGCGCACGCCAGCCTGTTGCAGCTTCGCGGCGTTCTCATAAAGCGTGTCGTAAAAATCGTCTTCGAGCGTCGGCAGATTATAGAGACCCGTCAGAATCACCGGGACGTTGTGCTCCTTCAAAAAGCTGGCGGTCTTCGACGCATCATTGCCGCCGAGGATAATCGGGCGCAGGTGCATCTCTTCCGCGAAGAGCACAGCGGCGCGGATTTCCGTCTCGCGGTCCGCGCGCAAAATCACGGGGCGCGTTCCCCGCACGTATGGGACCAGTGATGCGAGCACAACATTCTGGTCCGGCCTGGGCAATCGCGCATCGCTCGCGTAAGCATCCTGCGCGCGGCCATAGGCTTCAGCATCGCGCAGGAGTTTACGCATCTGCTCGACCTGTCTTGTGACGGTCGCTAAAGCTTCGGTCAGGTTGGACCCCTGTTGTTGTTCGGAGAAAAATTCGCCGCCGGGAATACTAACGCGCGGAAAGTTGATGACGAGCGCGGCGTCTGGCACAAAGGCCATCTCGCGCGGCGTCGTCCCGGATAAATTTATCAGCGCGGCCTGACCGGAGATGAGTCCGCCGAGAGGGAGCGTGACGGCGCTGGTCACGCCGCCCACGCGCGTCACGGCGATGTGCGCGCTGTGCGGGTTGACGGCGACGATGGCGCGCGCGTTGGGGTTGATGTCTCCGACTTCCGCGAGGTCAACCGTGCCGGGCGCGCCCGAAGGAATTTCGACGAGTCCGAGAGAAGTCCCCGCGTCAATCATGCCCGGATAAACCGTCAGCCCGCGCGCGTCTATCTCCTGCGCGCCGTTGGGAACTGCGGCATTGGCCCCGACCGCTTCGATCTTGCCGTTGCGAATGACGATTGTGCCGCTCTCTATTTCTGGACCACTGACGGTGACGATGCGCGCGTTGCGAATCGCGTAGACGCCCTGTGGGCCAACCGTGCCCTGCTGCACCGTCACGCCGCCGGGTTGCTGCGCCCGCGAGCCGACCGCAGCGATTAGTAAAACCGCGAAGCAGGCTAATAAAAAGGAAGCAGCGGAGAGAGTCAGGAGCCTGTCTTCCTTTGCGCCTCTGGGCCTTTGCGAGAGACGTATGCTCACGCAAAGGCCCAGAGGCGCAAAGATGAGGGCGTGCGTGGTTCTTCCCTGTTCGATGTGGCGTCGTCGTGTGGCTTTCATCTTTGGTTATCACCTCCATCCCATTGATCGTCGTCGGCGTCTGATGAGGCGGGGGCGCGTGGGCGCGCGGGAGGCGTGCCGCCCTGCGCGGGCGCTCTATTCGGCTCTGCCTGTTCGAGCGTGGCGCGTTCTCGCCGGAGGCTTGCGCGGCGTGCCTGGTCCTGCTGGCGGTCGAAGAAGATGTCGCCGTCAATGAAGGTGGTCTCGACGCGCGAGTAGATGCTGAAGGGATGACCGTTCCAGATAACAACGTCCGCATCTTTGCCGACATCAATCGAGCCGACGCGCGTCTCTATGCCGAGTTGCTGCGCGGGGTTGAGCGTAATCATGCGCAGGGCTTCCTCTTCCGTGAGGTCGCCGTACTTGAGCATCTTGGCGGCTTCGATGTTGAGACGCCGCGCGCGTTCGTCCGAATCCGAGTTGAGCGAGACATTGACGCCCGCGCGCGTGAGGATCAGCGCGTTGTAGGGAATCGCGTCGTAGGCTTCTATCTTGTAGCCCCAGAAATCCGCGAAGATGGAAGCGCCCGCGCCGTGCTCTGCAATCTCCTTCGCCACCTTGTAGGCTTCGAGGCCGTGCTGGAAAGTTCGCACTTTAAAACCGAACTCGTTCGCCACGTTGATGAGCATCAGAATCTCGTCCGAGCGATAGCTGTGGCAATGCACGTATCGCTTGCCTTCGAGGACTTCGACGAGCGGCTCAAGCTGTAAATCCCTGCGCGGCGGAATCAGATTCTTCTCGCCGCGAGACGTGGCAGCGCGATATTCGTCCCAACTCTTTTTGTAATCGCGCGCGCGTGTGAAGGCATCGCGGATGGTCTCTTCGACGCCCATGCGCGTCGCCGGATAGCGGCGCGTCGTGACGCCCTGCGGCGTAAAATTGGACCTCTTCGGATTCTCTCCGAGCGCGAACTTGATGCCCGGCGGCGCGCCCTGAAAGATGAACTCTTCGACGGGCCGCCCGTACTTAATCTTAACCACTGTATTCTGTCCGCCGATGGAATTGCCTGAGCCGTGCAGGACGTTCAGGGTGGTGACACCGCCCGCGAGTTCCCTGTAGAGGTCCGGGTCCGTCGGGTTGAGCACGTCGCGGATGCGCGCCATCGAAGTCACGGAGAGAGTCAACTCGTTAATCGCATCCACCATCGAATGCGAGTGGCAATCAATGATGCCCGGCATGACATACTTGCCGCTCGCATCAATCACGCGCGCGCTGGCTGACGCGCTCAAGTTGCGCCCGACCGCGACGATCTTTCCGCGCCGCATCAGAATGTCCGAATCGTTGAGCGTCCCATGCGAGACCGTCAGGATAGTCGCATGACGTATCAACGTCTCAACCCCCGGCGCGTCCCGCTGCCCTGTCCCCTGAGCGCCCACAGGACCAATCCCCGCAACACCCTGCATCAAAATTATGAGTACGAGAGCGATTGACTTTCTCATTATCATCAACTCCAAAAACAGTGGTAAGTGACAAGTGACGAGTGACAAGTTAAAAGGCAAGCGATGAGTGACGAGTTAAAGCAAGCTTCTTGCTCGTCACTTGTCACATGTCACTCGTCACTGCTTTTGCGGTCGTGTCCCAGTGAAGGCGGTCGAGCCGATTTCGGAGGCGACCATGCCGCTCATCTCGTTGCCGCTGGCCGTGCCAGTGACAGTGATTTCGACTATGCGGCCCTGAACGTTGGCGGTCGTCGTGAAACGAAAACCGTCCGGTCCTGTAGAGCCGTTGCTCAGTTCGGTCGTCCCGAATGGGCTTTGCAGCGTGCCCGTGAGCGTCGCGCCCTGCTGGTGCAAGGTCAGAGTGCCGGGCACTGTGTTTGGGCCAAAGACAATCTTTAAGGCCCAGTCGCCGGAAAGGTCCGCGACGTTGTCGGGCGCGACGTTGTTGGACGTGGACGTGCCCGGCGCGTGCGAGGGCGTTTGATTGCTTGAAGGGGGTTGATTCGCGGGCGTTGACTGCGGCGTGTTGGGTGCGCGTGCGGGCGTTGGCGTGACGCTTGGCCCAACCGGACGAGTGCCCGTGAACGTGCCGGGCGAGCGACCGACGATTTGCATAGTGCCGCGCATCTCGTTGCCTGTAATCGTGCCCGCGAAGTTGGCTTCGGTCGTCTGGCCGCCGATGTTGACGGGCGCGGTAAAGCTTATCTCACCGGATGAACTGACGGAGGCGTTGGAGATCTGAGCCGTGCCGAGCGCGCCCTGAAGCGAGCCTCTCAGACGGTCGCCCTCCTGTTGCAGGATGAGCGTCGCGTTGAGATCGCCCTCGCCCAGATTGACGTTGAGCGTCCATGTGCCCGTCGCTAAACCAGCGCCCGCGCCAGCGGTCTGCGTGACGGGCTTGAGGTCCACCGGGCGACCGTCTATAAAGACCTGGCTGATGCGCGCGTTGCGGTCGAAGATGTCGCCGCGCGTGACGGTCAGGTTGGCAATCTTGCCAGCTTCAATCGTGCCCAACTGGTTGGCGACTCCCAGAATCTCCGCCGGGCGAATAGTTAAAGCGCGCAGGGCTTCGTCTCGCGCGAGTCCGTTGTCAATCGCTTTCGAGACGTTCGAGAGAAATTCCGTCATGTTCGGCATCGCGCCTGACTGGAAGGCGAAGTTGACGTGCGCGGCGGCGAGTCTCCCGGCGGTCTTCGGAGCATCAACACGCTCGCGCAAAACTCTCAGCGGGTCCGGGTCCGCTTCGGGCACTTGCGCCGTCGTGCGGCGCGGGAAATTGAGCGAGAGCAGGACAGGCACATCCTGCTGGCGCAGTCGTTCCGCGACTTTCCAACTCTCCGCGCCTCCCGCGATGATGACGCGCAGGTTGAATTCCTGGGCCAGGTCCAGCGCGCGTCGAATCTCACGCTCCGTGTTGGCATACATCACGACCGGCATCTCCCTGTTGATGACAGGCATGAGGGCCGCGAGCGAGCGGTCCTGTTCGGGACGACGCAGACCGCGCGGCGCGCGTTCATAGACAGCCTGCGCGGTCTGGTATCTCTGCGCGTCCAGGAGCATCTGCCTGAGCGCGGCAAAGACGCCCATCAAAGAGTTCGGATAGCTGCCCGTCCGCAAGGGTGTGAAGGCGACGTGCATCGCCACGGGCGAGCGCAGGATCATCTGCTGCGTAGTTTCGCCATTGAGGTTGATGAAGGCCGACTGGCCCATGAAGATGCCCTCGCGCGGGGCCGTCAGGGCAGACGTGATGCCAGCATTTCTCTCAGCCTCTATCCCCGCCTCGCCCGGTTGGATGAGACTCTCCGCGAGCACTTCGGGTTGGAGGCCCGGCGGCTGCGAAGAGTTGGGCGCGCTGAAGGCTGGCGCGGTTTGCGATGTCTGAGCCGCACGCGCAGCCGCCCCGGCGCGTCCTGTGGGAGAGGGCGAAGGCTGCGGCATGCCGAGGCTCGTATATGAATCTATGAGGCCCGGATAGATGGTCAGCCCCGCGCCGTCAATCACGCGCGCGTCAGGAGGAGCATTGACGCTTGCGCCGACCGCTTTGATGAGACCGTTGCGAATGACGATGGTCCCGCGCTCTATTATTGGACCATTGAGAGTGTAGATGCGCGCGTTGGTGATGGCGTAAGTATCTATCGCGTTGCGCTGTGCGTGTGCGATGAAGAGGCGCTGCGCCACGCAGGCGGTCAGCAGACACGCGAGGAGCAAGGCGGCGTGCCTCGAATGATGTTTCAGCATGGATGTCTTATCCCTCTGAGGGCCGGACACGGGGCAGCGCGCCAGCGCCTGACCGTGCGGAGCAGGCAGAGTCGGAACAAAGAATTGGTCCAAAAAAAACTGTTCCAAAAAACTTTGTCGGGACCCGTTCGTTTCTGTGATGAGATGGCCGCCGGTCAAAGCTTCAAAAAGGGGCGGGAGGTGTCTGTTCTCCGCCCCTTCTCAAAAACCCGCTTGAATGCACAAGGGCGCTCGCGCGCCGGATGCCACGCATCGCCTGATTAGTGCTTGGTCGTGTTGGCGTTGGCGGTCTTGGTATTGGTGTTGGCGTTGGCGGCGGCCTTGTTAGTGTTCGCGCCGCTGGCCGAGACCTTGAGCATATTCTTGACGCTCTTGACGCCGTCAACGCTCTTGGCGATGGAGTCTGCCTTTGTGACCTGAGCCTGGTTGGCAACATTGCCGCTCAAGGAGACGACGCCGTTCTCCACGTCCACGTTGATGGTCGAGTCTCTGAGATCGTCGGCGGCGGCGAGGTCGTATTTGGTCTTGACCCAGAGCCATGTATCGCTCGTGCCCGTGCCTATCTTGCGCCCGCTGGACTTGGCCTGCTGCCCATAAGTCTCTTTGTTCTTATCAACCTCTTCGCGGGTCGGAGCCTTGTTGGTGTTGGTGTTGGCGTTGGAGACGTTGGTGTTGGGGCTGGGGCTGGTGTTGAAGTTGGTCCGGTTGGCGTTGTTGGCATTGTTAGCATTGTTGTTGTTGTCACCGTTGCATCCGACGGCGAATGCGGCGAACGCCAGACCTGCGATGAGTGCTGCGAGTTTCCGACTGGTCATAGTTCCTCCTAGAGAGCGGATGTTGTATGTCCGATGGACAGGTTTTCTGAAACTTCGATTCAAGCCAAACCGCAACGGCGCGACCCCCTTGTGTGTTCATGACACGCGCACGCTGGCCCTTGACCTGACCTGCTGAAACAAAAGAAGTGATTGATGCTTAAGCCGTGTGAATATTAAATCAGTTGCTAGATTGGACGCAAGAGCAAGCAGGAATGATGAAGGCGGAAGGATGAAAGAAGGACCGTTCGTCTTGAATAGCCGCACTCTCATCCTTCATACTCGCTCTGCATAACATGTCAGGCGAAAGTTTTTGCATCTGTTGTTAATCGGAAAGCAACGGGCGACGAGTTGACGAGAGAGAGAGAGCGTTGGGGAGGGGAAGAATTTGCAGACACCGGCCATCATCTGTTTCATCCAGAATGACGCACGCAGTATGATTCAGGGACCGGGCGCGGGCACGGCGGAGAGCACCGTCTTCAACGTCGTGCAATGGTTGCGCCTGCTGGTCGAGACGACCGGCGCGTTGATTATCGGTCTGGGCGTCCTCACCGCCGCGTATCAATTCGCGCGTGCGCTCATCCCGCCACAAATCGAAAGCTACAACACGATTCGGCTGACGCTGGCGCGCTATCTGGCGCTGGCGCTCGAATTCCAACTCGGCGCGGATATTCTCTCGACCGCGATTGCGCCAAGCTGGGACCAGATAGGCAAACTCGGAGCCATCGCCGTCATCCGCACCGCGCTCAACTATTTCCTCACACGCGAAATGTGGGAAGAGAAGAAGGGCACAGCCACAGACACGGGCGGCACGCCGGAGACCGAAGGGCCAAAGTAAAAGGCAAAAGGTAAAAGGTAAAAATGGAGAGGCGGGG
>DASYML010000029.1:0-4876 GCA_036009045.1 Pyrinomonadaceae bacterium | reverse complement strand
CCATCGGCTCGTTCATTTTCCTTGGGCCAACGGGCGTCGGCAAGACCGAGACGGCGCGTGCGCTCGCGGAGTTTCTGTTTGATGACGAGCGCGCGATGATTCGCCTGGATATGTCCGAGTATATGGAGAAGCACGCGGTCGCGCGCATGATCGGTGCACCACCCGGCTACGTCGGCTATGAGGAGGGCGGGCAGTTGACCGAAGCCGTGCGCCGTCGCCCTTACTCCGTCGTCCTCTTCGACGAGATCGAGAAGGCTCACCCGGACGTGTTCAACGTCCTGCTGCAAAGTCTCGACGACGGTCGGCTGACGGACTCGAAGGGGCGCACCGTTGATTTCAAGAATACCGTCTTGATTATGACTTCCAATCTCGGCTCGCGCGAGATACAGGCAGCCGCAGGCAATGTCTCTGAAGTCCGCGAAGCGGTCACGGAAGTTCTGCGTGAGCACTTCAAACCGGAGTTTCTGAATCGCATTGATGATATAGTGATTTTCAACCAACTCTCGCGCGAGCAGATTACGCAGATCATTGATGTGCAGCTTGAACGCTTGCGCGCGATGCTCGGCGAGCGCGACATCAAGTTGGTCCTGGATGATTCGGCCAGGCAACTTCTCGCGCGCGAAGGCTACGACCCGATGTACGGCGCGCGTCCGCTCAAGCGTGCGATTCAGACGCTCATCCAGAACCCGCTCGCGGTCAAACTGCTGCGCGGCGAAATCGCCACGGGCCAAACGATATTCGTCACCGCTGACGGCGACCGGATGAAGTTCAATGCAGACAGCGCTGCCGCAGCAGCCTGAAAAGCAACCCGGAAGGAGGGAAGGAATTGATTCATTGTCTCATCGGCTCATTATAGAAATGAATCAATGAGCCGATGAATCAATGAATCAATCCCTTCGCTGTTCAAAGATGGCACATGGATGGGACCCGATACGTGATCTGGTGATGTTGCAGGATCGTATGAACCGGCTCTTCGAGGATGCGACGCAGAGACGCGGCGCGCGCGATAGTGGTGAGGGCGAGAGCGAGCAGGAGATAGAGGGAACAGACTGGACCCCTGCGGCGGACGTTTACGAAAAAGAGAATGCGTATGTCGTCGCGCTGGACCTGCCGGGGATTGAACGCGAGACGCTGGACATCAGTCTGGACCAGGACAGGTTGAGCATTCGCGGGTCGCGCACTATCGAAGAGGGCGACGAGCGCAGAACGGAACGCCCGCGCGGACGCTTTCTCCGCCGGTTCGGTCTACCCTCGACGATTGACCAGCAAGGCATCGCAGCCGATTACAAAGACGGCGTGCTGCGCGTGACCCTGCCCAAGCGAAAAGCCAAGCAGGCGCAACGCGTGGAGATAAAAGTACAGTGACAAGTGATGAGTGGCGAGTGCCAGGCGAAGAAGCTCGTTCTTGCTCGTCACTTGTCACTCATCACTCATAACTGCGTTTATGGTATCTTTTCGTAGGGAGAAAAAGAAGCAAGATATGCGGGAGAACAGTGTGTCGGGGAGGGAGAGAGGCGACGAGCCTGAGACCTCGCCCGAGGGAGAGGTACGCGTCACGGACCGCCGCCGCGTCAATCTTGACGGCGAGTCGAACGCTGGACCAGTAATGGATGAGACGGGCGAGGCTGCTGCGGGGCAGAAGCCCGCGTATGTCGAAGAGATTGAAGAGAGGGCGCGCGGCGCTGAGCGCAAGCTGGCCGAGGTGCAGTCTCGCTTTGAGCAGTTACGCTCGCAGTTGCAGCGCGAGACGGACGAGACGAGGCAGCGCTTGAACCGCTCTGCGGAAGAACGCACGCGGCGCGAGAAGGCGGAGTTTATCAACGCCCTGTTGCCCGTCCTGGACAACCTGCGTCGCGCTCTGGAAGCCGCCGAAGCCAATCACTCGCTCGATGCTTTGCTGGACGGCGTGCGCGGCACGGCCAGTAATTTCGAGAGCGCGCTTCAGGCCGCAGGCGTCGAAACGATGCGGGCCGTCGGCACAAACTTCGACCCGGAATTGCACGAGGCGGTGGACACGGTGGAAGTCGAACCGGAGCAAGAGGGCATCGTCACGGCTGAGTACAGCAGCGGCTACAGGATGGGAGATAAGCTCTTGAGACCTGCGCGCGTGCAGGTCGGGCGCGCGCGAGGCGAAGCGAAAAAGGCGGCGGAGTAAATGCAGTGACCAGTGACCAGTGACCAGTGATAAGCTTAAAGGCTTGTTCCTACTCGTCACTGGTCACTCGTCACTTATCACTGTTTGAGGATAAGGAGAACACAAAGTGGCAGCGAAAGAATTGAAGTTTAGAGAAGAGGCCCGGAGCGCGATGCTTCAGGGTGTCAATACCCTGGCGAACGCGGTGCGTGTGACGCTTGGCCCGAAGGGGCGCAACGTCGTGCTCGGCAAGAGATTCGGTTCGCCTGTGATTACCAAAGACGGGGTCACGGTGGCGAAGGAGATTGAGTTACAAGACAAGTATCAAAACATGGGCGCGCAGATGGTGCGCGAAGTGGCGACGAGGACCAATGATACGGCGGGCGATGGGACGACGACGGCGACGGTGTTGGCCCAGGCTATATTCCGCGAGGGCATCAAGAACGTGACGGCGGGCGCCAACCCGATGGCTCTCCAGCGCGGGATACAGATGGCGACGGAGGCCGCCGTCGCAGAACTTGAGCGCATGTCCAAGAAGGTCAAGGGCAAAGAGGAACTCGCCAACGTCGCGAGCGTCTCGGCAAATAACGACCGCGAGATTGGAGACCTGATCTCGGAGGCGATGGAGCAGGTCGGCAAGGACGGCGTCGTGACCGTCGAGGAATCCAAGACCCTGCAAACGGAGTTGGACATCGTCGAAGGCATGCAGTTCGATAGAGGCTATCTCTCGCCCTACTTCATGACCAATCCTGACAGGATGGAGGCAGTGCTTGAAGACCCTTTGATTCTGCTGCACGAGAAGAAGATCGCGGCGATGCGCGATTTGCTCCCGGTGCTTGAACAGACGGCTGGACAGGGCCGCGCGCTGCTCATCATCGCGGAGGACATAGAGGGTGATGCCCTCGCGACTCTCATCGTCAACAAGCTGCGCGGCACGATTAAAGTTTGCGCGGTCAAGGCTCCCGCTTTCGGTGATAGACGCAAAGCGATGCTCGAAGACCTGGCGAGTTTGACGGGCGGGCGCGTCATCACTGAAGACCTCGGCATCAAGTTGGAGAACGTGGAAGTGACGGACCTGGGCCATGCCAAGCGTGTCATCGTGGATAAAGACAACACGACCATCATCGAAGGCAGCGGCGACGCCAAAGCGATTCAAGGACGCGTCGGGTCCATCCGCAGGCAGATTGAAGAGACGACTTCGGACTATGACCGGGAGAAGCTGCAAGAGCGCATGGCAAAGCTCGCGGGCGGCGTCGCCGTGGTCAAGGTCGGCGCGGCCACGGAGACCGCTATGAAAGAGATTAAGATGCGCGTGGAGGATGCCTTGAACGCGACGAAGGCTGCGGCTCAGGAAGGCATCGTGCCCGGCGGCGGCGTGGCTCTCCTGCGTGCTGCTAAAGCGCTCGACAAGTTGACGGACGATGATGGAGACGTGATGACCGGCATCAAGATTCTGCGTCGCGCGCTGGAAGAACCCTTGCGCCGCATCGCGGAGAACGCGGGCGTCGAAGGCGCTATCGTCATCGGAAAGGTCCTCGAATCAAAAGGCTCTAAGGGTTTTAACGCCGCGACCGGCGAGTATGAAGACCTCGTCGCCGCAGGCATCATTGACCCGACCAAAGTCGTCCGCACGGCATTACAAAACGCCGCCTCCATCGCCGGGCTGATGATCACCACGGATGCCGCCGTGATAGACGCACCCGAACCCAAAAAGGCCGCCCCGCAGATGGGCGGTGGTGAAGATTACGACTACTAAAAAGGCAGAGGCTAGAGGTTAGAGGCTGGAGGCTAGTGAAGAACAGAGGTCTTTCACTAGCCTCCAGCCTCTAACCTCTAGCCTCTGCCTTTGGTGGCAGTAAATTTGCAGGAAGCAGGTTGCGCGAAGATTTTAGTTGCATGAAAACGCAACGGCGCATATGCTCCAGGCATCTAAAGTTGGGATTAAAATCCACTTTAGAATTAGTTTGAAAGCTGGTAGAAACAAGCGCGTATCATTCGTCAAACATTTGTTACAACTCAAAGAGTTTGATAGATCGTCCTCGCTTTTCGCAGCAGCAATAAACAGGTACATAACATGATTGATCTCGGAGCGTACAAAGATAAATTCGGCGATAGCGGGCAGCGCATTCTCGAACATGCCTTGAGCGAATCGCGTCGCCGCGACCAAAATTACATTTCCATAGAGCACATTCTGGATGCTCTTTCAAAGGAAGAGGCGGACCTCTTCAACCAGACCATGCGCGACCTCGCGCTAGACCCGCGAGCCGTCCTCGTAATCATCGAGAAGCGTCTTGAAAGCAGTCGCCAGCATGTCGGTAAAGGTTTCAAGATTGCGCCCGACACGACCGATCTCTTCAAGCGCGCGATGGAGCGCGCACGCGCGCAGGGACGCAAAGTCATCGAGGCGACGGATATTTTTCTGGCCCTCTCGCAAGATGAGAGAGGACTCTTCGTCGAGGTCTTGAGGAATCTCGGCGCGAACCCGGAGGCTGTCGTGGAAAACGTGCGCGCCAGAGTCCACCTACGCGAACAGGAGGAGGAGCAGTACAAGAAGAAATTTGAACTGCCTCCGTACCTCAAACATTTCGGCGTCTCTCTGAATCGCCTGGCGCGCGCTGACAAGTTGCCGCCGACCATCGGGCGCGAGTTGGAGATACAGCAGATGGTGGAGATTCTCTGCCATCGTGAGCGTGCCAACTCGCCCATGCTCGTCGGCGAGCCGGGCGTCGGCAAGACTGCCGT
>DASYML010000028.1:0-38806 GCA_036009045.1 Pyrinomonadaceae bacterium | reverse complement strand
GGGCGATTTGTGAGACGGAAGATTGACCGTCACAGTGCTGCCAGATGAGGGCAGCGGTGTGGTTGAGGCAGTGCGCCTTGTCCGTCGTGGTGTCATAGACGAGCACTTCATCTGCTAACTCTCTGACCACCAGTCCCTCTTCCCGTGCAGTAGGAATCAAATTCATCAGTCTCCCCACCTGTATTCCATAAAGATAATAAAGCGAGAAAATGTTTTAAGTCTAAATTCATTTGAAGTCAACTGTTATTTGAAAATCTTCTTGATGCCTGCGTGTTTACGAGTCTATTCATTCTCAGATTTTTAGCCACAGAGCGCACGGAGGACACAGAGGGAAAATAAATCCAGGCGGGGCTTTTCCCGCTCTGAGGGCTCTGTGTTCTCTGTGGCTATTTCTTTCTTCAGGGATGTATCCGGCGGGGCCGCTGTTGCATAGACTCTTTGTTTCTGGCATCCTCCTTCGCAAGCCAGAAAATTTCATGACACTTTGCAAGAGGAAGAGGAGGAGAGGGAATGTCTGAAGAAGTTAATCCCGAACAGGTCCGTGAACAACCGGGCGCATCATCAGGGCTGCTATTATCCGTCGAGCCTTTAGAGGGCGGCGGGCCGCTCCGTGCGACGGCGGCTGACACCACTGATACTGATACCGACATGCAGGACACATCGGACGCAGCGACGGATACGGACGGCACGGACGAGTCGGACTCGGACGGCAGCGACGCTGAAGGCGGAGACTCTGACGGCTCCGATGGTGTGGCGGGCGGTGACTCTGACAGTTCGGACACCAAGGGCGCTCAGGGTGATTCCGACGGCACGGATGTGTCCGCCGATTCCGACGGTAGTGACTCTTAGGTGATTGATTTGAACGCTCCACATGGAAGGCCTGGTCTTTAATTCTCTGTCGAAGCTTTTGGAGCCATGCCTCCCAACGGAGTTTCTCGCCGCCAACTGGGGAAAGAGTCACAGGCACATACGCGGGTGGCCCGGCAAGTTCGGACAGCTTTTGCCCTGGCCGCAATTGAACGAGATTCTGAGCCGTCATCGCCTGGACTTTCCACGCCTCCGCCTGATGCGGAACGGCAAGAGCCTGCCGACCGCTTCTTATCTAAGGCACACGACCGGCGGGCGACACAAAGTTTCCATCCCGCGCTTACGCAACGTCTCGCTGACCAATCAACTGCGCGAGGGCGCGACGCTCGTCCTGGACGCCGTGGACGAACTCTACGGCCCGCTCGAAGAGTTGGCCCAGGGACTCGAACTCTGCTTTAGAGAGCACATCCAAATCAACGCCTATGCGGGCTGGCAGACCTCTAGAGGCTTCGACCTGCACTGGGACGATCACGATGTCTTCATCCTACAGGTGACGGGGTGCAAGCGTTGGAGCGTCTACGGCATGACGCGGCCCTTTCCGCTCGCAAAGGATATTGAGACGGGCGAGCGGCCCACGCACGCGCCGCTCTGGGAAGAGACTCTGGTTGACGGAGATTTTCTCTACATCCCGCGCGGTTGCTGGCACGTCGCCATGCCCCTCGCAGAGCCGACGCTGCATCTGACCGTCGGCATACACAACCGCACGGGCGTTGACCTGCTGCACTGGCTGGCCGACCGCATGCGCTCAAGCGAGACTTTCCGCAGAGACTTACCGCGCCTCTCCGACGGCGCGGAGAGAGCGTCGCACTCGCAGCGACTGAGAGAAGAACTGCTCGCGGAGTTGGACCAGGAATTGCTCGATAGATATTACGCGGAGTTGGGCCAAAACGCTTTGCCGCGCGCTCAATTGAGTTTGCCTTGGAGCGCGACCGTCGAAATCCTGCCGTCAAACGTTGATGCGCTCCTTCGTTGGACCTCGCCGCGCCCGCTCGACCTGCGGGTTGAAGCGGGAGTCGTAGAGTTTGCCTGTCATCAAAAACGTTGGCGCTTTGCCGCAACGGCTCTAGACATCCTCAAAGCGTTGGAGTCTCGCCGCATCTGCTCTCTCCAAGAGTTGTGCGAACTATCAAAGGATCAACTCGAAGAGCAAACTGTGCGCGCGTTTCTCTCCGAATTGGTCCGGCATGGACTGCTCACGGTCGTTCGGGAATAACTGCCAGGTGATGAGCCGAAATTTCTTCTACTGTTCCGAGCTATCACGCCATGCTGCCGAAAAGAGTTACGGCACGGCCTCCATCGGCGCGGTCTGGCTGCTCATCGAATACCCGCACGCCTGGGGGCCGCACGCGATACGCGACAGCGCCCTCTCGCCAGCAGTTAAGCAGCATTTGAATCGTCTCCTCAAGACCATCCCGCGTTCGAGGCTGCTCTTCATCAAACAGGACCCAGGCACGAAAGAGCGTCTCAAATTCTTCGTCGTGCGAAGCCGTGAGAGCCACCCCTTTATCGTCAAGTTCGAGTTGGACCAACACGAGCGATTGTTGGAGATTGATGTCGCGGCGGCGGCGGGAAACGCCAGCGCGGGCGATCTCGTCACGGGAGACCAGTCGCTCTTTCTGGTCTGCACGCACGGCAAGCGCGATAAGTGCTGCGCCAAGTTCGGCTATGCCGTTTACAAGGCCGCGCGCGATTTTGTGCATGGGGATGCGGGCGCGGATGTCTGGCAATCTTCACACGTCGGCGGCGACAGGTTCGCGGCCAACCTCATCTGCTTTCCGCATGGACTCTTTTACGCGCACGTCACGGAAGAGGGCGGTCGTGTCATCATGGATGAGTACAGGCAGCGGCGACTGGTCCTGGATGAATACAGGGGGCGAGCCTGTTATTCGTTCCCGGTGCAGGCCGCAGAATTCTTCGTTCGCAGAGAGACTGGATTGCTCGGCCTTGATGCGTTGCGATATTTGGACCAGGAACGTCTCGGAGAAACGCTCTGGCGCGTTCGCTTCAAGACACACACCGGAGGCGTCATTCATCAAGCGCGGGTCGCCAGCAGCTTCTCAGAGTTTCAAAACTTAATCACCTGCCAGTCAACCGAAGAGAAGAGCATCACGCAATATCAACTCGAAGATTATCGCGTGCTCTGACTCAGCCACACTACATTTATCTTTGCGCCTTCGTGGCTTTTATAACATTTCGTTGACAAACAATTCTAAATATTGTTTAATACGAGTGTCGCTGGTGCCGTGAAAGGCAACGTTGCGACGCTGCTCTTTACAGACGACGGTTGCACACGATAAGGGCAAACCTGCCGCGAGGCAGGGACGCAAAGCCGTGAGTCTCCACAAGTTGCGGGCGCATTTACGAGCGCCGCGCGCTTTCGATGTGAGAGATTGTCTGGTTGCCGAAGGCAATTGGAGAAGGCCGGAATTCGGGCAGTTTAAACAACTGCTCGTCAGGATTTTGACTCCTGAGAGGGCGCTGCAAATTTTTCTCACCATGCAGCTTTCAAAAGTTCCGGCTGGAATCATTCACCCGCTCAGCCCTGATTCAACGATGATGATTCCGTCTCTTTCCTCTCATTATTTCCTTCCGCTCTCAAAAACCGGACGCACAAGTTAAGTTAGCTTTTCTCTCATCACGCAGGCTCAAGACGCTTGGCGCTCACGTTGAATTCTTCGCGCAGAGAAGCCCCTTGATGCTCTTACCGTAGGCCCACCATCGTCGCCTCTTCAACACGCACATCCGCGCTCATGGTCAGGCGCGGCCACACCCTTTTTGACAGGCATCCACGCAGAGAGACAGAGAGTGATGCGGATTCGCCGGACCAGGAGTCTCGCAACTTTGCCGTGAGAGAGCATCTGCTTACCGGAACTTTAAGGAGATAATTTGATGAACAAGAAATTCTTGGTCGCCGCCCTGGCGCTACTCTTCCTCACCACCATCAACGCGCGCAAGGTCAACGCGCAATCATGTCCCGCCTCGTCCGTCGAGACGTACGGCGTCCACAAGACCCTTCCGGTTGACAAGACCCTTCAATCTCAAATCGAGATTACCTACTTCACGACCTCCGACCCGAACGTGTTCATCAGCGAAAGAGACGGCGTCAGACGAAGCTCGACTTTTATGCATCTGGACACCAACCAGTTTGTCGCCCGGCTCGAAAAGCTGGAGCGCGAGGGAGTGGCGAGCATCCGCAAGCAACAAGCCGTCACCAGCTATCTGGGCGAACTGGCCGGGCTGAATCTGGAACGCGACTCTCTCAACGCGGACGCGCATGTGGTCAAAGCCGGAGCCTCTTCCGAGAGCATGAACAATCTCTACAACAATCTCTACAGGCTCGACAGGGAAACGACGGTCGGCGTGTACAAAGCCTCGCCTGAGGGCAGCGGTTATTATCATGTCAGCCTGCTCTCCTCTTTCGTGGACCTGACGGACAAGGGCGGCCAGAAGGTCGCGGACTACGACGCGGACGTTCTGCTCAAGCCGGGCGAGACGGCCCTCTTCAAACTGACCAGCGATTATGAACTCAAGCGCAGCGGCGCGGCGCGCAGCTACATGGCCGTCACCATGCGCTCCGTCAACAACATGGGCGTCGCCTCGTTGGGACGCAGCCATCGAGACGCCAGACGCTAAGCACCATCGAACAAGATGAAGCAAGCTCTCTACAGTCTCCTTGTCATCTCCTGCCTCGCGCTTGTGCTGTGGGCCAACAATCCCGTCATCACAAACGCGAGGGCAGAGGCCGGAGCGGCGGTCGTGGCGAGCGTTGATCCGGCTGTCATGCCCAGGCAATGCCAGCCGGGCAAGACTTCCCCGCAGGCTCTCGGCTGGCGATGGAAACCTGGCGCTCTGGTCAGGGTCTATTACCTGAAGGACAGCTTCAACCGCGCACAATCAGAGGCGCTCTCCCGCGCCGTCAATAACTGGAATAACGCTCTCAGGGAGATAGACTCTCACATCGTCTTCATCGTCGGAGGCGAACGCGAGAGCGTTGTTAAAGATGATGCGAGCCTCACTGTCATGCGCGGTATTCCGACGAAGACGGAGCGGCTCGCGGAGATTAAATTTTACTCTTCATCAAGCGGCGTCGTCCGCATGATGATGACCATCAGACCCGTCGTCACAGACCCGTCCGCCCTGACGAGTTTGATGACGCACGAACTCGGCCACTCGCTCGGTCTGGCGGACTGCTATGAGTGCAGGCGCGGCACAACCGCCATGTCCGCCTTCAAAGATGACAACAAGGGCAACAACGTTTACGAACCGAGCGCGTGCGATAAATACGTCGTCGCGGCTGGATACGCCAGTCTGACGGGCGCACAGGCGCGCGTCGCTTCGACCGAAGGGAAGTAATAAACTCTCTCGCACGTCTCAAACTCTTCCGGCGCAAACCTGGCCGGACGCGTACGGGCTTTGACAGTACGCGGAGTCCTCATCTAAAATCGCGCCTGCTTCTGAAGATGAAGCGGGCGCGATTGTTTTTGGACGACGCTTTCGTTCAAAGCATCTCTCGCCTGAGCGTCTACCAGGTTGCCTTCCGGGTTCGGATGGGTTAGTTCTGCAACGTTCACTCTCACCTCTTAAAAGGAATTACAAAATGCATCCCTCGTCTAAATATCATCATCGGTTCGCCTGCCTGTTAGCTGTCACATCTTTCCTTCTGGTCTTTATCTGTGCCGACCCGGCGGCGATTGCCGGACCCGCCCCCGTTGATACTGAATACACGGGCAAGCTTGATGCGGAACTCATTCCTTCAAGAGAGGATTTGGACCAGGTCGTGCTCAAGCCTTTCAACGATTTTTCAAAGATCAAGTTCGCCACGCCTCTCGAATCCGGCGTGACCGTCACCGCTGGCCGTCTGTTTCATCCGCCGCAGGATAAGTCCGTCATCATCACTCTCCTCGTCGAACCGGAAGATGATAGCGAGCCGTATCTCTACGCGGACCTCAACCTCGACAACGTCATGCAGGACAACGAGCGTTTCCCGCTCAGGAAGGGTGAGGAAGATAATCCTTACATGCTCGAAGCGACGCTCAAAGTCCCTATGAAGAGCACGCTCTTTCAGAGTTACCCCGTCTTCGTGCAGTATCTCAAGGGCGTTAAATGGGACGAACTGAGCGAGGGCGAGCGCATCATCTTTCAATCGAAGGAAGCTTTTGCGAAAGGCTCTGTTGACATCGGTGGCCGCAAGACTCTGGTCCAGTATAGCTTCAACCCGCAGACGAAAAAGATCAGCGTGACGAACGGCACGTTCGGCGTGGACAGCGACGGTGACGGCAAGATTGTGGTGGACCGTTTCTCGCCCGAATCGGCGGACGCGCGGGAGGAGACGGTCGTCTTTCGCGTCGGAGATACTTACGTCTCGACGCGCCGCGTGGACATGGAGAAGAATCAAATCATCATGCGCGCTCATCCGGCTTCGGATTACAAGCGCATAGAGGTCCAGGTCGGCAGCGAATTGCCTGACTTTCAGTTCACGGATTTCGGCAACAAGAAACACAAGCTCTCGGAGTTTCGCGGCAAGTACGTGCTGCTGGATTTCTGGGCCGCATGGTGTCCCCCGTGCCGTCGAGAGCTTCCTTATCAAAAGGCCGCTTACTCGCGTTACCAGGCGCGCGGCTTCGAGATTCTGGGGATGAACAACGACGATGACCCCTCGATGATTCGAGACTCTTTGAAGAAGAACGGCCTTGTCTGGCCGCAGGCGACCTTAGAGAGCATCAAGGACGTAGAGATACGCTATCGCATACATCTCTTCCCGACCTCGCTCCTCATCGGGCCGGACGGCAAAGTCCTCCTCGTGGACCAACACAAAATGCGCGGGCAGGATTTGTTAAAGACGCTGGACAAGATACTCCCGCTCTAGAGGATGTCTGAACAGATCAAAGCAAACCCTTCAACCTTATCCACGTCAGTGGATAAATAACGTGAGTTAGACGTAAGGCAGAGCACACCCTTCAATCTGATCAACGTCAGTGGATACATATGACAGCCGGGGGCACCGCCCCCGGTTCTCTCAACACCACACATTCCGACCCTGAAAGGGTCGTACCTTCAACATTGAAGGTACGACCCTTTCAGGGTCGGAATCTATCTTGGACCAGTAACCGGGGGCAAGCTTGAGCGTCGCCCCCGGCTATCACATCTTGCCCTTTCAGGGCACAGGTGGCTTTGCGGATTTTAGCGATAACGTCCGCAGTCAAGCCCTCTCAGTCATTCTCAACCCTGACGCCTTTCCAGAAGGCGACATGATTTTTAATCTCCCCGGCAGCCTCTTTCGGCTCAGGGTAATACCATGCGGCGTCCCTGTTGCTGTCACCATCTATCACGACATTGTAATAGCTGGCCTGTCCTTTCCAAGGGCAAGTCGTGCGTGTATTACTCTCCTGAAAATATTCCCTGTTGATGGATTCGGGCGGAAAATAATGATTGCCCTCCACCACAATTGTCCTGTCACTCACAGCCAGGACCGTCTCGTGCCACACAGCTTTCATAAAGCCTCCTTCAACTTATCTCTCGGATGAAAATGGTTTGAGTCCAGTCTCCGAATATACTCTAATGAGGGTTCGCCTGCTATCAGATTTTAAAGTCGGATAGGGAAACATTCGGCGTTGACATTAGACAGCGGCCAGATTCATGTGATAACAAAGCGGGTGTTTGAAACGGTCGTCCATCGAACAAGGAGGTGAACGCTATGAGCAGGAGCAAAACAGGCGTCGGGGGTGGAGGGTCGCGCGCCGCGAGGGGGGGCCAGCCTGCGGAGGGCGCGGAACGCTGCCGCCGCAAATTTCTCAGATTCTTCCCCGCAGGGTTTCAGGACCAGAAATACATCGCCTGGGAGCGCGGCTATAAGTGGGAGGCGCATGAGAGGTGGAATGAAACGCTTGACCGCGATAGCTACCGGAAGCTTCTGCGCGACGGCGAGTTCGCGGAGATTGCCGCGCACGCCGTGCGTATAGAGTCTCGCACCAACCTCCTCTTCTCCTTCGAGAAGATGGCGCTGCGCGACGCCGTGAAAGCGCCCGGCGGCGCACGCTTGTTCGCGGAGGGTCTCTACAACTTTCTACACGGCGCTGGCAGCACAGAGGATAAATTCGCGCGCTGGCGCGATACTGTGTCGGCGCTGCCACGCAGGCAGACGCGAGTCCTCACCTGGCCCCTTGTCACCGTTTTCGGATTCATCGCGCAACCGGACACACACATCTTTCTCAAGCCGAACGTGACACGCGCGGCAGCCCGCGAATATGGCTTTGAGTTTCAATACAAGTCCGGGCCGTCCTGGGAAACCTACGCCGACTTGCTTGAGTTCGCCGCCGCAGTGCGCCGCGACCAACGCGCTCTGCGTCCGCTCGACATGATAGACATCCAATCCTTCATGTGGGTTCAAGGCTCCGACGAGTATGAGGAATAACAGCCCGTCTGGGGAGATGAGGGATGAAGAGAAAGCTTTTAATTCGTCATCATGTTTAAACCCGTGCCGAAGAAGACGCGCCAGAGGACAGGTAAATTGGCGAGCAGCATTGTCAGCAAAATCGTCTTGGGCTCAACATCTTCTGCAAAATAAAATATGCGCGGCGGAACGTATATGAACAAAGCCAGGCCAGCGAACGCGCATGTCTTTGCTATAAACTCGCCCACCCCATGCACTCCGTCGGAGAAATACGGGTCCGCCAGCAAATACCACCACAGCATCTGAAAAAGAATCACGTTGAGGAACACACAGGCATCACCGGCTATTTCAGTAACGGGCGAGAGCAGAAGCTTGAAAAGCGGTTTGTGTTTCGGCGACAAAAAGTAAAAATAAACAATCAGAGTATTGAGGACGGCCAGAGCCGGAAGCCCAAAAAAGAGATGTGCGAACAGTCCTGCCGGGCCTTGATAATCTGTGCCGCCCGCTTCCACCAGCAAGGTACTCGCGCATATCAAAAACATCAGTTGCGTTAAAAAATAAAGAACGAACAAAAAACCGGCTACGGGTTCGATGTCAGGATTTCGTAGATGAGCGCGCCGTCGTTTGAGAATCGCTCCGATGGGCGACAGCATGCATAATGCCAGACAGAAAAGGGCCATTTCCGCTTTAGCAGTCAGGACTCCTTGCTGCGCTTGTTGAGCAAGATTAGCCAGCATCCTTGAGAGCAAAATCATCAAAATCAGGTTGTGGACGAAAACCACAACGTCGAGCAGAACCAACCGATTGACGGGCTTCAGAATCGCTCTCAAATCAATCTTCCGCATGACTTTTAATCTCTCGCCTATTATTGGACCAATCACTGACACGCCTTCCTCAGTAAACCCATCCCTGGACATAGCGACATCAGGACTACCAAACGTTACTCGCATGCGCTGGATGAGGCAATGCGCGTCGGTCGAAAAAACGGCGGGAACGGGCGCAGCTTATCACAATCGCGTCAAAAATAGCGGCAAAGAAAAACGGCAGGACGTGCATCCTGCCGTAAGTCGTTGATTTGAAAAGTGGAGCAGAGGAGGGTCGAACTCCTGACCTCCGCATTGCGAACGCGGCGCTCTGCCAAACTGAGCTACTGCCCCAAGAGGTCTGAGGAAATATTAGAGAGTGAGAGCCGTAGTGTCAAGTCGTATTATCTACGGGTGATGTTGGATGTTAATCTGCATGCAGAGTGCGCGCGGCGGCGGCGATGGCTTCCGAGAGTTTCTCGACGTGACGACCACCGCCCTGGGCGAGGTCCGGGCGACCTCCGCCGCGCCCGTCCAGGAGCGCGCAGGCTTCGCGCATCAAGGCATTCATGTCGCCGACGCCGTCAGCCGCACGCGCGAAGACGAGCCTCGCCGCGCCTTCATCGCTTGAGCCGAGCAGCGCGACGCAACCGGTCTGAGCGATGATCGCCTGCGCGAGTCTTTTCAGTGATTCGGCATCGCGTCCTTCAAAGTTGCGCGCGATGATTCTCGCGCCGTCCGGTCTCACGTTCGTCTCTGCGAGCAGTTCTTCCGCTTCGACACGGGTAGTCATTTCTTCGAGCACGCGCACGCGGCGCAGGAGTTGTTTATGCGCTTCCTGTAGACGCGAGACCTGCGCGGGCGCGTCGTCGCGTCCGGCGCTGAAGAGCGCGGCGACGGCGCGTGCCGTGCGGTTGGCGCGGTCGTAGTCCGCGAGCGCGCGATTGCCCGCGATGAATTCGACGCGCGTTAAGCCTTTGGCGCGTTCCCAGTGGCGCACGGCGATGAGGCCGACTTCGCCCGTCCGTCTGACGTGCGTGCCGCCGCAGGGCGTGAGGTCGAAACCTTCTATCTCGATGATGCGTAATTCACCGGAACGCGTAGATTCTTTGCGGAGCGACAGCTGCGCGGCTTCCTCCTGCGTCACCTGCCGCACATGCACGGGACGGTCATCCCAGATGATGCTGTTGGCGAGTTGGACCGCACGCTCTATGCGCTCGTCCGTCGGCTCATCGAGCGCGACATCAACTTCGGATGACTGGTCCAGCATCCGAAAGCCGCGCGTCTCCGCATCGAAGAGCGCGATGAAAGCCTGTGAGAGAATGTGTTGGCCCGTGTGTTGTTGCATGTGGTCCTGCCTGCGCGGCCAATCCACATGTCCACGGACGAGGTCGCCGACCTTCGGCGTGCGGCCCTGGACGACATGCAGCACGCCCGATGCCGACTCGTCTATGCACTCGACGACGCGCGCCTCGCCGATGAAACCAGTATCGCTCGGCTGGCCGCCGCCCGTCGGGTAAAAGGCCGTCCGGTCCAGCGTCACTGTGGCCCATCCGCTGACGCGATCAATGATGCCCGTGACGCGCGCTTCAAATTCCGTCAGGTGCGAATCCGTGTAATAGAGACGTTCAGTGGTGCTCATGTTTAATGTTCTTCCGTGCGGTCTTCAAAGCTAGCGGAGAGATGCTGTATGCGTCAAGCGCCTCTGACGCGACGCGCCCGGACGGCGCATCATCACAACGAGTCAAAAGGCAAAAATGCCTGCGGGGCATCGTCTTGAATGTGCCCTGGACCAATGATTTTTCCTCTCGTGGCTGAATGTTGGACCAATAAAGGAATCCCTGATGGGCCAACGCCTGCGGATGTTTCGACAGGTTAAGCGGAAACGCAGACAAAATCTCGCGTCTTTATCAAACTCTTTATCGCTCGCGCTGCCTCGCGCCTTTTAACTTCAGGAGCCAAACCTTATGATGCATCGCCTCCCACGCTTTGCTTTGCGCGGCATCTCCCTGCTCGCGCTCGTCTTCACACTCTACGCCGTCCCGGCGGCACAACCACAACAGCAGCAGCCATCGCAGTTGGCCCAGCCGCTCGGCGCGCTCAACTATAAACTGGCGATGACGCGCCCCCTCTCGCATCTTTTTGAAGTCAGCATCGAAGTGAAAATGGGCGAGGGGCCGTCGCCGGAGTATCTCTATTTTCAGATGCCTAGATGGTCGCCCGGACGCTATGCGGTCTTCGACTTTGCCAAGAACGTGCAGGACTTCGATGTCTCTATCCGTCTACAGAGTCCAGACGGCTCGATTAATGACAAGCCCTGGCACTTCAAGAGAGTGGACGATCAGACGTGGCGCGTGATGGCGGTCGCGCCCGGCGGAGTGATGGTCGTTAAGTACAAGGTCTTCGGCGATGATCTCTCAGGGACGTTTTCGCAGCTTGATGAGAGACACGCGACCATCAATGGCGGCTCGGTCTTGATGTACTTGGTGGACCACAAACAGGATTCCGTCAGGTTGACGATTGAGCCTCCGTCAAACTGGCGCGTCGTCAACGCCTGGACCAGTAATGTGGGCCAACGCGAGTGGCAGTTTCCGAATTACGACATCATGATTGATACGCCGACGGAAGTCGCGCCCGATTGGACCCTGGATGAATTCAAGGTCGAAGGGAAGAGCTATCGCGTGATGGTCCATTCGTTCGGCGACGAAGGCGGCAAGCGTCCCGCGCTGGTCAGGGATATTGAAAAGATTGTGCGCGCGGAGACGGCTATGTGGGGCACGCCGGAGTTTGAATCTTACACCTTCCTGCTGCATTTCGCGGCGGACGACCGTTCGAGCGACGGCATGGAACATCTCAACTCGACGCAGATTGTAGAGCCTGGCGCGCTCGCGGACGCGGGCATCTACGAGGATACGCTGGACGCCGTGGCCCACGAATTTTTCCACGTCTGGAACGTCAAACGTTTAAGGCCCGTCGAACTCGGCCCGTGGGATTTCACGCGTCCGGCCAACACGCGCTCGCTGTGGATCGCGGAAGGCATCACCAATTACTACGGCCACCTCATGCAGCGTCGCGCGGGCATCTGGGACGATCAGCGATTCCTGCAAGAGTTGGCCCAGAATATCTCCGGCGTGGAGAACGCGCCGGGCAGTCGCCTGACGAGCGCCGAGGAATCATCGCTGACCGCGCCGTTTCAGGATAACGCCGTTCACGCGCAAAAAATCAATCTCGGCAATACCTCCGTCAGTTACTACCCGAAGGGCGAGGTTGTGGGACTGGTCCTGGACCTTTTAATCAGAGGCAAGACGGGCGGGCGTGCAAGCCTTGACGAAGTCATGCGGCAGATGTACAGGGAGTTTTATCTCAACAGCCCGAACGCTTCATATTATCTGCGCGGGCGCGGCTACGAGACGAAGGATTTCGAGCGCGTGGCGACACAGGTCGCGGGCACGGACCTGGACCAATTTTTCCTGCGTTACTCGCACAGCATAGAACCGCCGCCCTATGATGAAGCGTTCGCGCAGGTCGGTCTGAGGCTGGTGCGAGAGCCTGCGCGCGAAGGATACACGGCGGGCATCACGCTCGATTTCGCGGACGCGGGGAGCGCCAGAATCGGCAACGTGCGCAACGATTCGCCCGCAGAGAATGCCGGGCTGAGGCAGGGTGATGTCCTTCTCAAGATAGGGAACGCGGGCGTCACGCGCGAGACATGGCTGGCCGTGCTCAATCGCTACAAGGCGAATGAACGCGTGCCCGTCACCCTCAAACGCGACCGCCAGACCATCAAGGCCACCCTCAACCTTGGCCCACCGGAGCACTACGACTACCGCATAGAAGAACTCAAGGACGCCTCGCCCGCAGCCAGAGCCTTACGCACCGCATGGCTCAAGGGATAAGTCGGAGAGTCAGGAGTCGGAGAGTCTGAGAGTCTGAGAGTCGGGAGTCGTGAGTCAAGAGTCAGAAGAAAGGTTTAACGTGAGTTCGACGTAAGAGGCTGACTGACAAGCCGCCTGTGCCCTGAAAGGGCAACCTGCGATAGCCGGGGGCAGCGCCCCCGGTCTGCTTCGCGTCAACATCATTCGACCCTGCAAGGGTCGCACCTGCCACGAAGGGGTGCGACCCTTACAGGGTCGGATTGTATTCTGGACCAGTCACCGTGGGCGACGCTCTACGAGCTTGCCCCCGGCTCTCATATGTATCCACTGGCGTGGATCAGGTTGAAGCATGTACTCTACCTTACGTCGAACTCACGTAAAGGTTTGAGGTTTGAGGTTCAAGGCAACTTGAAAGTTAAGGCCGACTGCTCAAGTTAAAGACGACTGCTTTTGACTCCAGACTCTCAGACTCCAGACTCTCCGACTATTACTTGAATCGAGTGTGGGGCGATCTCGAAGGACATGGGGAGGTCTCCGAGCAGTTCGCCGTCCACCTGGACGGAGGTTGGGCCAACGGCGCGTGCGCTGGTCGTGCGGATGAGACGTGCGCCGTGCGCGCTATCTTTCATGCCGCCGCGCATGGCGTGCGAGAGCAGGTGCAGATAGCGCAGCCTGCTCTGAGAATTGATGAGGCAGATTTCAAACTCCGGTTGGTCCAGTCGCGCGTGCGGCGTGATGGAGAGATCGCCGCCATAATGCGCGGCCTTGCCAATCGCGGCGAAGGTGGCAGGAAAACTCTGTCTCTCAACTTCGATGTTGAAGGGCACGGGCTGCCAGTGGGCCAGGTGTCCAAGTCCCGTGTACCAGAAGGCCGCCTTGCCTATGCGCCGCTTCATGCGCGGGCGGATGGCTCGCACGATTGAGGCATCCAGCCCGATGCCCGCCATCAGGCAGAAGTAACGTTTCTCGCCCGTCAACTCCTTCAACGCACAGCCCAGGAAGATGCGTTGCGTGCTCGCGCGCGCGATGGTCTCCACCAGTCTTTCCAGATTGAAGGGCAGTCCCAACTCGCGCGCGAGCACGTTGGCCGTCCCGCTCGGCCAGATACCCAGCCGCGTCTCGGTGCCCACCAGACCTTGCAGCGCCTCGTTGATGGTCCCATCACCGCCGGAGATAATCACTTCGCGCGCGCCTTCCAGGACCACCCTCCGCGCAAGGTGTTCCGCATCGCCCGGCCCGCGCGTGTCCAGCACCTCCACCATCACGTCGCGTTTCTTCAGCAACTCGCAGAACCTGAGCACCTCGCGCGAGCGACGCGCGCCGCCACGACCCGCGTGCGGATTGGAAATCAAGACTGCATGGCGACGATGACTCATAAAGGTTCAAGCGCTGGCAAATCGAGTGCCAGCTAAAGCTACATGGTTATTTAACCACACCGGAAATTATTTACTTTATAATGAGGATGGAGACCAGTGGCCGCCGGTGCCGTGACGATTTTTACCGGACAGATGTCGGATAATTATTTCAAGAGCGGAAAAAATTACTCTGATGACTTCTCAATCGAACATTCCATCAAAACGCGAATTAATGGTCCTGCTCGCAATCTACGTCGCGGGCTTTATTTTGTTAGCCATCTTTCCGCATGACCGCGCGGATTGGGCGATGGAAAATTTCTTCCCCGTCTCGATGCTGCTGGTCCTCGTCGCCACCTATCCCTATTTCAAATTCACGCGCCTCGCCTACTACATGTTCTTCTTTTATCTCTTCGTGCAATCTTACGGCGCACACTTCACCTACGCTGAGGCCGCCCCGTTTAACTGGCTGCGCGATCATTATCATCTCAAGCGCAACGACTACGACCGCCTAGCTCACTTCATGCTCGGATTTTTGATGGCGATTCCGATCAGAGAAATCCTGCTCCGCTACGTCCAGGCTTCGCGCCGCTGGATGGCCTTCATTACGGCAGCAATCGTGCTCGCCATCGGCGCGTTCTACGAGTTTATAGAATGGTGGGTCTCCGTCCTGGTGACGCCCGAACTCGGCGACAAATTCCTCGGCACACAGGGCGACATCTGGGACACACAGTGGGACATGTTCCTCGCACTCGTCGGAGCCATCCTCACGCTCGCCATCTTTATGAAACTTCACGACCGCCAACTCGGAACATATCTGCGGTCAAACAAAAAGCCGTACTGAGTATCGCAAATTCAAAATTATTCTAAGCGATAATTCGGCGCTTCCTTTGTGATGATGACATCGTGGACGTGGGATTCGCGGAGTCCGGCCGAGGTGATGCGGACGAAACGTGTTTTCTCCTGGAACTCGCGGATGTTGCGGCAGCCGGTATAGCCCATGCCGGAGCGGAGACCGCCGACGAGTTGCGTGACCATGTCCGCGAGCGTGCCTTTGTAGGGCACGCGGCCCTCTATGCCTTCGGGGACGAGTTTGGATTCGGTGAGAATCTCTTCCTGGCTGTAGCGGTCGCGCGAGCCTTCGCGCATCGCGCCGATGCTGCCCATGCCGCGATAGGTCTTGAAGGAACGGCCCTGAAAGAGTATCACTTCGCCGGGCGCTTCCTCCGTGCCCGCGAAGAGCGAGCCGATCATGACTACGTCCGCGCCGGTCGCAATCGCCTTCGCCACATCGCCGGAAAACTTCACGCCGCCATCCGCGATGACGGGCACACCATGTTTGCGCGCCGCCTGGACGCAATCGTTAATCGCCGTAATCTGCGGCACGCCTGAGCCTGTCACGACGCGCGTCGTGCAGATAGAGCCTGGTCCAATTCCGACTTTGACGGCATCAACTCCGGCGTCTATCAATTCGCGCGTGCCTTCGGAGGTCGCCACGTTTCCGGCTATCAATTGAGTGTCGGAGTGTCGGCGTTTGATTTCGCGGACGGCCTCTATGACGCGCGAAGAGTGGCCGTGGGCGGTGTCTATGATGAGGCAATCCACGCGTGCCTTGACCAGTTCATCCGCGCGTTCGCGGAAATCTCCGGTCGCGCCGATGGCTGCGGCGACGCGCAGACGGCCCAGGTTATCCTTCGCGGCGGACGGATACTTGATGGCTTTCTGTATGTCCTTGACGGTGATGAGTCCCTTGAGATGTTTGTCGTTGTCAATGACGAGGAGTTTTTCGATGCGATGTTTTTGCAGCGCGGCCTTGGCCTGTTCGAGCGTCGTGCCGACGGGGACCGTGACGAGCGGTTGCGGAGTCATCACTTCGGAAACGGGAATATCGAAACGCGTCTCGAAACGAAGGTCGCGGTTGGTGATGATGCCGACGAGATGGCCCTCTTCATCCACGACGGGCACGCCGCTAATCTTGTATCTCTCCATCACGTTCAAGGCTTCGGAAACGGGCCTGTCCGGGCGTATCGTGACCGGGTCCACGATCATGCCGGATTCCGAACGCTTGACCTTGTCCACCTCTTCGGCCTGCCGTTCGACGGGCAGATTTTTGTGTATTACGCCGATGCCGCCCTGCTGCGCGATGGCGATGGCGAGCGCGGCCTCCGTGACCGTATCCATCGCGGATGAACAGAGCGGAATCTGCAATCGTATGCCGCGCGTGAACTGCGTCGAGACATCCGTCTCGTTGGGCAACACGTCCGAGCGCGCCGGGACCAAAAGAACATCATCGAAGGTCAGACCCTCTGCCAGATTCGCTTGTATCATTGGTGTACCTCAACTCCAGGAGTCAGAAGCCAGAAGCCAGGAGCCAGAAGGAAGAAGAAGATTGAATGTCTTTCCTTCTGGCTCCTGGCTTCTGGCTTCTGACTCCTGGCTTTCATCTTTTCCGCAAGTATAAAATGAAAATGCTCGCGGGATAAAGCGAGCGAGCATCGTTCGGGTTGATTGGTTGGCGCGCGATTCGGGAGTGGGCGGAGGATGGCGCACGCGCCAGCGCCACGCTTGATGGGCGCATCCCACATTACAGGTCCAATTTTATTGCAAAAGCTGTGCGTAATCGTCTTTCGTGATGAGCATCTCGGCAATGCTTGTCTTAGCGTCCGAGGGGACGCGCGCCGGGTGTCCGTTGATTGTGATTTCGAGTTGCCGGGCTTTAATCTTCGCGTATTGAATCTTCAAACTCTGCTCCGGCTTGAACTCTCTGGTTTCATCCGGGGCCAGAGTGGCGTCCGCAGACTTGCCGCCATCCGGGAAAGTCCTGACCCAGACGCGGTCTCCGACGGCTTTAATCTTAACGGTCAAGCCAGCGGTAGCCGCCTCAGTCGCGTTGGCCTGTGTTGCGCCGGGAGAGTTTGCAGCGTTCGGATTGGTCGTCTGAGTCGCAGGCGCGTTTGAAGCGGGAGTCACAGGTTGGCCGCTGGCTTGTGCCTTGCTGGCCGCGCGGCGTTGATACCAGTGGAGGCCCGCGTAGACGCCGAGGGAGAGAATCGCCAGAATCAGGACCGTCAGCAAAAGGGTCACGAGGGGCGAGCGTGTGGAGTTGCCGTCCGTGTAGACGCGCGGTTGATAAGGAGTGCTGACGACCTCTTCCGGTGCGCCCTGCTCGCGCGCCGTCCGCGCGTAAGCTTCGAGCGCCTCCTTTTCATCATAGCCGACGTGCCTCGCGTAAGCTTTAATGAAACTCTTGTTGAAGATGCCGCCGGGCAGGCGTTTGTAGTCGTTCGCCTCTATGGCTTCGAGATAGTGTGTGGGGATGTGCGTTTGATCCGAAATCTCGCGCAGGGCGATGCCGCGCTCCTCGCGTGCGAGCTTCAACTGTTCTCCGAAAGATGCTGCCATTACCAAGTTCCGCGCCCACCCCTATCAATTGCGGATTGCGGATTGCAGATTGCGGATTGAAAGACGGCAGATTTCCTGAATCCGCAATCCGCAATCCGCAATCTAAAATCGTCCGTGTCTTGGCGCGAAATATAACGTGCGCAAAGAAACGTTGTCAAACCTTTGACGGCGCAAAAGGTTGTGCGTCTCTTGATTCTTCGGGCGCGGAGGGCTACGATGTGTTGTTCGATAAATCAAAACATCTGCTTTTAACTTTTACAGCGAGAAAAGTGAGGATTGAAGCTCATGCCTCTTGAAGCACTCGGAATGATCGAGACCAAAGGCTTTGTCGGCGCGGTCGAAGCCGCCGACGCGATGGTTAAGGCCGCCAACGTTCAGCTTTTAGGAAAAGAGTATATCGGCGCGGGTTATGTGACCATCTTCGTGCGCGGCGATGTCGGCGCGGTCAAGGCCGCGACCGACGCCGGGGCCGCAGCCGCACGCCGCGTTGGCGAACTGATCAGCGTTCACGTCATCCCGCGTCCGCACACGGAAGTCGAGCGCGTCCTGCCGCACAACGGCAACACAGGCTACAGCCCGGACGAGAAAGCCATACAGGGCGGTGGCCGCGCCCAACTCAGCGAAGGTGACCAGGGCCGCTCGCTCCCGGCAGGCGCACGCGAGAACAATAAGGAACGAGCGAAGTAATTGCGGAATTCGAATGGCGGATTGATAAGAGGCTAGATATTTCTCTTCAATCCGCAATCCGAATTCCGCAATCCGCAATCGTGGAGGTGTTGCCATGTCGGTTGATAAAGACCTGGTGTCTGTGCAGCAGGCGCGTGATCTGGTGGAGGCGGCGCATCGCGCGCAGGTCGAGTTGGCCCACTTCGATCAGGCGCGGATTGACCGGATTTGCGAGGCGATGTCGAAGGCTGCGTTGCGGGAGGCCGCGCGTCTGGGCGCGATGGCGACCGAAGAGACGGGTTACGGGATTCCCGCCGATAAGGAAGTAAAAAATCGCTTCGCCTCCGAGAACGTCTGGAACTACTTCAAGAATCTACGCACGGTCGGCATCGTTAACGAATCGAAAGACGTGGTCGAGATAGCCAGCCCGCGCGGCGTCGTCTGCGGCATCATCCCTTCGACCAACCCGACTTCCACCGCCATCTTCAAGTGTCTCATCGCCATCAAATCGCGCAACGCTATCGTGCTCTCGCCGCACCCTTCGGCAGCGCGTTGTATCAACGAGACCGTCAAGGTCGTGCGCGACGCGGCGATAAAGGAAGGCTTGCCAGCCGACGCCATCGGTTGCATGAGCACCGCGACCATAGAGGGCACGGAAGCCCTCATGAAGCACAAGCAGACGGCGGTCATCCTGGCGACCGGCGGCATAGGCTTGGTCCGCGCGGCCTACTCTTCCGGCAAACCCGCCTTCGGAGTTGGACCAGGAAACGTGCCCTCCTTTATAGAGCGCACGGCGGATGTGCCCAAGGCCGTGCAGGACATCCTGACCGGAACATGTTTTGACAATGGGACCATCTGCGCTTCGGAGCAGGCCGTCATCTGTGACGCTCCAATTGAGAAGGAAGTGCGCGAGCAGTTCAGGGCACAGGGCGGACATTTTCTGAGCGCGGCGGAAGCGGACCAGTTGGCGAAAGTCGTCGCTACGCCGCAGCGTTCGCTCAACCCCGCCATCGTCGGCAGGAGCGTCGAAGTGATTGCGAAGATGGCTGGCCTCAATGTGCCGCCGGGCACGCGCTGCCTGCTGGCGGATGTCGGCGGCGTCGGCAGGGACTTTCCGCTCTCTATGGAAAAGCTCTCGCCTATCTTAGCTTTCTATGTCGAAGATGGAATAGAACGTGGAGCCGCGCGCTGTTTTGAAGTTTTGAGTTACGGCGGGATGGGCCACACCGCTGGCGTGCACACGCGCTCGCGCGAAGCAGCCATACTTTATGGCAGAGAGATGCCAGCGTCACGCGTCTGCGTCAACACGCCGACGACGCACGGCGCGATAGGTTTCTCCACGGCCCTGCCTCCTTCTATGACGCTCGGCTGCGGCTCCTGGGGCGGCAACGTCACTTCGGACAACGTCTCGCCGCTGCACCTGATGGACATCAAGCGCGTCGCCTTTGAGACCAAACCCGTCAAGAGCGCGCGTCCGGCCCTCGCCGCGCAAACATCAGCCGCCGCGTCGCCACAGCCACACGCTCCCGCGCCAACTGCGCACGCACCGCACGCCATCGGTCGAGAAGAGATAGCCTCCATCGTTGATCGCTTTCTCGCCAATCGCGGCGCGGGCCAATCAACGTCGCCACAGCACGAGCACGCGACGCTTCACGCTTCGTCGTCACCCGCACAGTATCAACCCGTGGTTGACGTAGAAGCGGGCAGCCGTTACGACCGCTCCGAAGCCGCGCCGCAAGCCACCGCCGCCCCGACCGCCGTCGAAACGAACGGCGGCAACGGCAACAACGTTTCGCCAACGCCAGCGAAGACGAACGCGCCGACAGCAGGCCCGACGCCCGCATCATCAACGGCGCAACAGAGCGCACCTCCCCCTGCTATTGGACCAACAGCGGCGGCCACCAACGGCAACGCTCGCAAGGCAGTGGACTTCGTCAGCGAAGATGATGTGCGCCGCGCTATCCAGAAGGACGAAAAGATTTACGTCAACGCGCGCACCATCATCACCCCCTCCGCGCACGACATGGGCGACCCTGCGGAAGTGTTCGCGAAAGGATAAAAAGTCAGGAGTCAGGAGTCAGGAGTCTAGAGCCAAAAGCTTGACCTCAGACTCCAGACTCTAGACTTCTGGCTCCTGACTGCTCTTATGTTTCTAGGCAAAGTCGTCGGCACGGTCTGGTCCACAAAGAAGACGCCTGATCTGGAGGGCGTCCGTTTTTTGATTGTCCACCCTTATGATCTGAATAAAGAGCCGACCAAAAATATCGTCGTCGTCGCGGACCGTCTCGGCGCGGGCATCGGGGAAATCGTGATGTGCGCTTACGGCAAGGCCGCGCGCACCGCCATCGGCGATCAGGACATGTCAATCGAGGCCGCCGTCGTCGGCATCGTAGACCGCATGGACATACACGATGAACGCTCCGAAGAACTCCGCGACGCCGCACGCGAATTGAGACCGAACGATAACGGGAAGCAGTAGTCCAAGGTCCAAAGTCCAAAGTCAAAGAATGGTTTCCAGCTTTGGACCTTGAATCTCATTTCTCAGATTTAGACTTTGAACTTTGGACCCTGGACTTATTGAATGGCAAACGAAGAGTTGATTTACAGCATTACGCGCGCGGTCTACGGGCGTTTGGGCGCGGACGCTGACGAGCGTATGGTGGAACAACTGGTGCTGGACGTGTATCGCGCCATAGAGCCTGCCATCGAGACGAACGGCAGAGGGGCGGCGCGTGGCAACGCGGGCGCGAGCGTCCAGACCAATGAGAGGGAGCGTGAAGCGCACGCGGCAGGCTCGCAGCAGCGATTAATCGTCTCTGTCTTCGGCATGGACCATCCGGGCATCGTCGCCGCTGTCGCGCAGATTCTTGCGGACGTTGAATGCAGCATTATTGATATTAACCAGACAGTGGTCCAGGGAAAGTTTGCGATGGTCATCGTCGCAGATATGTCGCGCGCGCGCGCGTCCGCCTCCGAACTCAAAGAGCGCTTTCGCGCTGAGGGAGATAAACTCGGCGTCAACATCTACGCTCAACGCGAAGACCTCTTTAACGCCATGCACAGAATCTGAAAAGCAGTGACGAGTGACGAGTGACAGGTGACAAGTTAAAATGCTTGTCTTAGCTTGTCACTCGTCACTCGTCACTTGTCACTGTTCTTATGCTTCCAGAAATATCCAGACGGTGTACGGGATGCGGCGCGGCTGTTCGCGCCAACGCTACTTTCTGCCACCAGTGCGGTAATCCTGTGAACATGCCAGCGGCTGCGAGTGATGGCGTCGAGGCCGAGAGCGTTGAGGCCGAGGGCGTAGAGGGGAACGCAGTCAACGGCGTGGGCGTGGGTGTTGAGCCGGAAGCGCCGGGCGTGTTGAAGACGACTGTGGCTGGCGAAACCGCGTCCGCTGTTGGATCATCCGGGGATGGCCCGCCTCAAGGCGTCGTCGAAGAGCGCACGCCTTCGGAGTCGAACGCGAACGCAGCCGTGGGCGAGAGAACGCCTGCCAGGCTTCAACGCGCGCGTGCCGTCGCGCGCGGCGCGATGGAAGAGAAAGTGGCCCCGCGCGTGGAGAAATTACGCCAGACTTCATCCGTCGTTCTGGACGGGGCCTCCGATGATCCGAGCCTGCGCTTCGTGCTCATCGCCGCCACCCTCTTCATCCTTTTCCTGGTCCTTTTTTTCATCAGCAAAATGCTCGGATAAGAAATTGCAATTGAGTGCGGCTGAGGTCAGTACCGCCTGCGGTAGCGGGCGTGTGCTACTGTTTACGATAACCCGCCCGCGACCGCAGGCGGTACTGACATGAACGCTGTGCCGGAGTAGTCTCATGCAATTGCCCACGGCTATAAATCACAAATCTTAAACTGCAAATCTCATATGGAATATACACAGGCGGAAATCTTGCAGACAGTGCGGATGACGGAGATGGAACATCTGGACATTCGCACGGTCACGCTCGGTCTCTCCTTGCGCGATTGCGCGAGCGAGACGATGGCGCGCACGGCGGAACGCGTCCGCGAAAAGATTACGCGTGTGGCCTCGCGGCTGGTCCAGACCGTCAACGAGATCGGAGACGAGTTGGGACTGCCCATCGCCAACAAGAGAATCTCTTTGACGCCCGTTTCGCTGATAGCCGAAGGGGCGCGCGGCGACGGCAGCTTTATCCAACTGGCGCGCGCCATTGACGAGGCGGCGGCGGAGGTCGGCGTGGATTTTGTCGGGGGCTACTCGGCGCTGGTCCATAAAGGCTGGACCGATTCCGAAAGCCGCTTTCTGGATTCGATACCGGAAGCGCTCTCCGTCACGAAGCGTCTCTGCTCGTCCATCAACGTGGCGACGACGCGCGCGGGCATCAACATGGACGCCGTGAGCCGTACCGGACATCTCATCAAGGAGATGGCAGAGAGGACCAGGAATCAGGACGGCTTAGCCTGCGCCAAGTTCGTCTGCTTCGCCAACGCCGTCGAAGATAATCCGTTTATGGCGGGCGCGTTTCATGGCGTGGGCGAACCCGAAGCCGTCATCAACGTCGGCGTCTCCGGTCCCGGCGTCGTCAATCATGCGGTGCGCCACGCGCCGCGCGATCTGCCTTTACAGGACCTGGCCGAACTCATCAAGAAACTCTCTTTCAAATTGTCGCGCGCGGGTGAACTCGTCGGGCGCGAGGCCGCGCGTCGTCTGGGGCTGCCGTTCGGCATCATTGATCTGAGCCTTGCGCCGACGCCTCTGCCGGGTGATTCGGTCGCGGACATCATAGAGGCGATGGGCTTCGAGCGCGCGGGCACGCATGGGACCACCGCCGCGCTCGCGCTGCTGACGGATGCGGTCAAGAAGGGCGGGGCGATGGCCTCCGGTTCGGTCGGAGGGATGAGCGGCGCGTTCATCCCCGTCTCGGAAGATGCGAGCATGATCGAAGCGGCGCGCGTCGGCGCGTTGACCCTTGAGAAACTGGAAGCCTGGACCAGCGTCTGCTCCGTCGGGATTGACATGGTCGCCGTGCCCGGCTCAACTTCCGCAGAGACGATTGCCGCCATCATCGCGGACGAGATGGCTATCGGCGTCATGAACCAGAAGACCACAGCCGTGCGTATCATCCCCGTGCCCGGTCGAGAGGTCGGCGAGATGGTGGAGTTCGGCGGCCTCCTTGGTCGCGCGCCCATCATGCACGTCAACGCCTTCGCCAGCGCAGACTTCATACATCGCGGCGGACGCATCCCCGCGCCGATTCACTCTCTGCGAAACTGAACCTCTCCTGCTTGCTACTTGAAAATATGCCACCTGTCTCATTTTTACTGCCGTTCTTCGACTCAAACATTAACCCCGTTTCCTCACAAGCAAGTCCTTCATACTCAATTTCATTGAGCGCCGCGCGAGTTGATGTTCTGGCATCAAGGTTGCGCTGTAGATGCGTGGCATCGTTGAATCGTGTTCGCTGTTAAGGCTCATGGAATGAGAGTGCGAGTTAAAGCCTGAAGAACGCTCCTTAACTAGCGCCGGATTTATGTTATGCTCTGACTTCTGCCGGGTAGAGTTTTGGCGTGCGCGGGAGTTGCGCCAAAAGCGCGCGCGGATATAATCTTTTGCGCGAGAGATAATTTCTTTTGCGCGAGAGATAATTAAAGGTCCATTTCTGGTCAGCATCGGAAGGTGGGAAAAATGGAAGCACTGGGCATGGTGGAATGCAGGGGATTGGTGGCGATGATAGAGGCGGCTGATGCGATGGTCAAATCAGCTAACGTTCAACTCGTCGGTTATGAAAAGATTGACGCCGGACTCGTGACGGCGATTGTGCGCGGGGATGTCGCGGCAGTGCGCAGCGCGGTTGATGCGGGCGCCGCCGCCGCCGCGCGCGTCGGGGAAGTGGTCGCCACACACGTCATCCCGCGACCGCACAGCGATGTGGACCAGGGCTTGCCAGTCCTGCACACGGGCGAAACTACGCGGAAGAAGATTTCCGGTTCGGTGCGGACCAAGGGGTAAATCGCAACGCCGTAGAAGGCGCGTTGGCGTGTGCGGAAAAAATTATCGCGGACAGAAAAATCCGGCCCGTGTTCACAGAGAGAGCGCGGGCCGGATTCAGTTTTGATGACGGCAGAGCGGGGCCTTTTGTTTCAAGGCGACTTTTGAATGTGGCTTTTCAAGGTGACTTTTCAAGGTGACTTGCGAGAGCCTGTCGCGGGGCTTGCCCCGGGCGCGACGTTGTTGCCGCGCGCGGGCTGCTGCTGCGACCTGGGAGCGGCCTTGTTACCGCCCTGTGCCGCGATGCGGCCTGAACGCGTGAGCGCGACGCGATGCTCGCGGCCCGACGCATCCACGACGGAGACCTTGATGCTGCGATAGGAGCCGTCTAGTGCTTTGTTGGTCGGGTTGTAGCTGATGAGATACTGCGTGCGCATGTCGCGCGAAATCTCCTGCGCGATCTTCGGCAGTTCCTCGATGGAGGTCGGATAAAAGGTTCGCCCGCCGGTCTCCTTAGCCATCCGGTCGAGCAGGCCCACGGCCTTATCGCGCGGGCTTTTCTTTATCAGGCCGCCCTCTTTCTCCAACTCGTTGACGAACCCGATGACGAAAATCTGTACATCTTCTTCACGCAGGCGCGAGAATAATTGGTCCTGCTTGTAATAGCTGGAACGGTCCTCGCCGTCCGTCACGACGATCAACGCGCGCCGACGGCGGTCATTCAGGTCGTCGCCCTTCTTGTACTGCGCGACGTGTTCAGCGGCGAGATAGACGCCGTCTACGACCGCCGTCTGGCCGCCTTCGACGATCAGATCGTCGAGCGCTTCTTCGAGTAAATTCTTATCGGCTGTGAAGTCCTGCACGGTCTCTATGTGCTCGCTATCAATGAAGCGCTCAAGGAAGGTCTCGTCGCCGGGCTTGTTGTTATTGATGAGGACCTTCCCGGCTTCGATGACCCTGTCAATCTGCGAGCGCAGGGAGCCGGAAGTGTCTATCGCCAGACCATAGCTGATGGGCACTTCCTCTTTCGAGAAGAATTCTATGGGTTGGACCACGCCGTCTTCCAGGACGCGAAATTCGTCCTGGCGCACGTCGCCTATGGGCCGGTTGTTGCGGTCAATCACGCGCACGTTGAGGTTGACCAGATTGGTATTAATCTTGAGCGTCTCGTTGGGATCAAACTCTTCACCGGCGGGGTCCGGCGTCGGCGAGGGAGATGTGCGCAGGACAGGCATCTGCGGAGGCTCGCCAAGGGTCGGCTCCCTTCGCCTGTCGGGTGTCGGAGTGGGCGTCGGCTTAGGGGTCTGCTGCTGTTGTTGTTGCGCGCGACGCGGACGCCCGTCCTGCGTCCCTTGCGGTTGAGTCTGCCCCGCGCTGCTGATGCCCAGAAGCAGGAAGACCAGCGCGCAGGCAAAGATTGACGCGTGGGCGCGGTTCGTGCCGCTCAAGAACTTTGAGAGAACTTTCTTCATAGCGTGTCCCTGTTGAATTAGAGGCTGGAGGCTGGAGACTAGAGGCTGTTTACAATTAAGTCTCTTTGACAAACCTTTAGTCTCCAGCCCAAGCCTTTCCCACCTGTCGCTCACGAAAAGCGCCCCGTACGCCCGGCCATTTGAAAGGGGAGGGAGTAGCGGAGCGCTTCGCGCTCTTTTGTGAGCGAAGCCGCTTAACCTACGGCTTCGGCGCGGCTGGGGCAAAAAACAATGGCGACCGTCGAAAAATTAAGGCCGCGCTCGCACACACTTACAGAGATGCCTTCGGGCACGCTGCCGTTGCCGCGCGGGCGCTTGAGCCTTTGATATAATAGCCTAACGCGGGTTCGTGATGGCGAAGTAGCCTTCCTTGCTCCGCACGAACAGGTGCGGCAGGCCGCGCGGCGGCGTAATCTTCACCTTGAGACGATGCCATTTGCCGTCGTTGGCGAAGTTGTTCGGCCTGTAGCCGATAGAGTACTGGTGGCGCAGTTCGAGGGCGATGCTCTCGAAAATGTCATCCATTTCGGCGGCGGTCCTGGGAAAGAAAGCCTTGCCGCCGGAGACGGAAGAGAGTTCGTCAAGGATGGCCTGGCCTTCCATCCCGAAAGAGCTTCCGGCGTCCGCACCGCCGAGAATGCCTACGGAATAGATGACCACGTCCGATTCCTTCAAGAGCTTGCGCAGTTCGCTGAAGGTGTAACGCGAATCGTTGTCCTGCCCGTCGCTGATGAGCAGGATGGCGCGCTTCGGATGAGCGCCGCGCGTCACTTTTTCCACGCCCAGATAGCAGGCATCGTAAAGCGCCGTGTTGGATTTCGGCTCGACGAAGGTCAGCTTGTCCAGGACAGCCGTCCCGTCGCGCGTCTTGTCGAGCAGGAGTTGAGCGCGCGAGTTAAAGCCTATCAGAAAATATTCATCCGAGTTGTGGCTCGTCTGGATAAACTTCGAGAGGGCTTCGCGCGCGCGCTTGATCTTCTCGCCGTTCATCGAACCCGAGACATCGAAGACGACGCCGACCGAGACGGGCGCATCGTCGTCGCTGAAGAAGGTAATCTCCTGCGGCACTTTCTCGTCCATGACCGTGAAGGCTTTCTTGTTCAGGCCCGACACGAAGCGTCCATAGGTGTCCGTCACCGTGACGGTCAGCGTGATTAAATCCGTGTTGACGATCATCTGTTCGTCCACACCCGGCGGCGAGGGGCGTTGCGGCTTGGCGTTGGAAGCGGCGGGCGGAGCGGTCTGCCCGGCAGCGGCGTTGTTGGTTTTTTCTTGAGCGTTGATGAATTGCGGCGCGGCGAGCGCGACCACGATGAGACAGGAGACGATGGCGACCTGTGTTGCAGTGCGGCGCGGAAAGTTCATATGACCCCTGTTCTCTCTCACTGCCGGGGTCGTCAACACCGGCAGTGAGAGAAAAATAGACTTCGCGCCTGACTCTTTCTCTGTTGAAAGATGGGAGAGCCGAAGGCGCTTAAATTTTGCGAAGCGAGTTGGACCGGCTCGCGGGGAGACGACCGCCAGTTGCTCCGGCCACTCAACGGTGTTGACTGAAGCGCATTGTAGCACACCGTCGCCAGCGCGCAAGGATTAGTCTCATTAAATTTACCTGCGGGCCGATGGAATTTATGTCACGAATCTTTAACTCGCCATGTGACGGTCCGCGCCGCCTCTCATTGAGCCGCCCGCGCAGCTTACAGAGACTCGCAGGCGGCCCGACTCCTTCTGTGTCTCTCAGTGTGCGGAAACGAGAAACACGTCCCAGGCCCAGCGCCCGATATGCGAGTGCTTGGCGTCGTCCACTTTCGCCCGATACCGGAAACGGTTGCCGTACTGGTCCACTCTTTTCGCTTCCTTATAGTTGAGCGAGATGGAATCAACGCCTAGCTCCGGCAGCGTGTGCAGTTCCGCCGATTCCGAGATGCCATTGTGATTTGTGTCCTGCCACAGCCGCAGGGATGAGAAGATGAGATCGTGACGGTCTATCACCTGGTCGGCGTTGCCGCCATTCTCCGGCTTGTCGTATTCGGCTAAAGCTAGAAAGCCATTGCGATGTGACGAAGCGGGCTGCGGCGTAAAATTGCCGAATAGCTCCCGGCCATCATCTATCTTGCCGTTGCCGTTACGATCAAGCGCCAGCCACGCGTCGTCCGAGTCGGCCATCGTCCAGGCAAGTCTGTCAGCCACGCCGTCACTACTCAAGTCGAAGTTTACCCCGTGCTGCGCGTCTGTCAGATTGAATCCATCTCCCCGAATATCCAACAGGATGGGAGTAAAGCAGTAGTTCGTTTCCAAACATTCGCACTGACATGTATATGCATTCCATGACCACGTTTCCATGGCGATGCAATCATTGACGGCGCTTGGGTCACAACCGCCCGGATCACCACCGCCGCCGCTATAGCTGCAACTACAGTCGTCAGGATTCCAGTCACCTCCATTGTTAGAGCATTCAGTTGCCTTGGCTGAGTCACACTGTTTGACAATTGGAAGCACTTGCTTCTGGCAAGTGACCTGAGTGGCGGAATTCATTGCCTTTCGAGATTGGTTAACATCATTGGTAGTAACAGAGGCTCCGGTAGAGGTACAACCCGGGCCACCTTGTGACATGATGCTTGTCCCACAATTAGCATCGTAAGTATCGGCAAGCCCTGTAACATGTCCAAATTCATGTGCAATAGTTTCAATGATGGACCAAATGTCAAGATTTGACGCCGAGGGGGGAATACGTATCGTATAAGGACCACCGGCTGAAAACACACCACGGGTAACTGCACAATCAGTAACCGATGGGTCTCTGACTATGGTGATGTTAGGGCTATTTGCTGTCTGGTCCAATTTAAAAAAATATGGAGCCTTTTGACTTGTGCCTTGAGCGCTATTCCACATTCCAATTGCCCCATCGGGCGGCACACACCCGGAGCATCCTTGTATACCATTCCAAATAGCGCTATTGGTTGTTCCTTGTGAGTTGCCAGCGTTGTCCACATTCCACGAGCTATCAATTTTTACCGTGAGTATTGGACGACCATCCGCTGAGGTTCCATTGCCACTTACGTCCGGCTGGCCGATGTTATTGACACAGGGTGGGCAATCAGTATAGGCGACAAAAGAGCTTAAGAGGGCAAATAGAATGATACTTGTACATAGAATAAATGTAAGACGGATGTAGCGCATCATAAAATCTCTCCCCTGCCTGAAAAATTAAAGTGAGTTTAGAGCAAGGTGCGGAGTAATCAGCTTTCAGTGGCGTGTTTTGAGATGCGCCCTCAACCGGCCTACTGAATCACCAGAACGAGCTGTAATGTCAGCCTTTAGTGGATGCTCTAGCTCCTTATTGACGGGGGTCAAAGTTTCGTTGACGCCTATGTTATAAACTCCCCAAGGTCCCATCCTTAGCGCTCCAACACCTTTGGACATATCTAATGTGAGAAAAAGCAGATACTCGTCACCTGTTTTGAAAGGAGGGAACTCAGGGTCTTCGCTTATCATTTTTACCCCGTCAATACTTATCTCCCCCCCCGCTTGAGGAACTAAAAATTCATCCTTATTGAGGGGCAGCATATCAGCGGGAGGAGTGCGAAGGGGGGGGCAAGTCTGGCAGTTAGTGACATCTTGCTGAGAAAGGGTTTCAGTAATTTGGAGCTTATACCATGTTTCTATATCTTCAGAATTTCCTATGTCTTCAGGGTTCGCGGCATAAGCTTTACTTCCTATGACTTTAGCTTTGACCAGCGTGTAATAGTGGAGCGCCTCATCTAGATTTTTGGCGACTGCATATCTTACATACCCCGAACGAAAAACAATTTGTTGATTACCTTGTAACTTTCCCATTTGAGCATACCATTTGAGTCTGCCACGTTCTTTTGATTGCTTCAGTTCTGTAAGTTGCTGCTGCTTACTAAAGGAGAAGGTCTTGACAAGTCCCACAGTAATTAAAGCTGCAAGAAGCGTTATGAGTACAATGGTTTTCATTTATAACAAACTCCTTTTGATACTGCTTTCGCAGCCTGCAAACTCAAGCGGGTTGGAGATAATCCTTACATGATTTTCCTTATGTTCTCTTTAAGAGATAATCATGCTGGAATCATCTTTATCCTCCTGTTTTTTAGAACATTCGTTTCGGAATAATTCCGCGACACCCTTTAGAATGCCGGGAGTTAATCTGAAATCAGTAGGGGCGAGATTCATTGAGGAAAGAGGAATTGGTTAACAACGGGGGCTAATACAACTTCTCTATTATACGCCTTGCCGGAATTTGTCAAGTCAATCTCACTCTATAATTGCGACCTGTTTGTGACCTACCCCGCGTCCCAATCTCGTTGCAACTTTCCATGTGCTAGGGCGTGTAAAGAGAGAGGCGAATGTTGCCGGAGGGATTACTTACAGATTCGCGCAGTCGCTTGAGGGCGTGATATAATTTTAAAGGGTTGTCTGCCTGTGACCGATTGCGGCAGGCAGCTTTTTGTGTGACGGATTAGAGCATAAACATGGCAGAGTTTATTTGTCGTTTAGGGACGCCAGCGGGCGAGGTGGTGACGCGCACGGTCGAGGCGATGGGCGTGCAGGAGGCCCGTGCGCGCCTTGAGCGCGAGGGCTTTCGCGTCTTCGCCGTCACGCCGCCGAAGACCTCCGGCGTCACGGCGCTCACGAGGGGCGGACACGCGGGGGCGCGTGCGCGCGTCAAGGCCAACGATTTTCTGCTCTTCAACCAGCAACTCGCGGCGCTCATACGCGCGGGCATCCCTATCCTCCAAGCCATCACGATGCTGCGTAAGCGAGCCGCTTCGTCGCGCCTGCGCGCCGTGCTGGGAAATGTCGAGGACGCGATACGCGGCGGAGATTCGCTCTCGACGGCCTTCGCGCAGCAGGGCGCTATTTTCCCCAGAATTTATACCGCTTCGATTTTAGCGGGCGAGCGTTCGGGCGCGCTTGACGAAGTCCTTGGACGTTATGTGAAGTACATGCGGCGCAACGTGGAGTTGCGGCGCAAGATTCGCGGGGCGCTGGCTTATCCGTTGTTTTTGCTGTGCGCCTCTTTCGGGATGGTCGCCTTTCTGACCATCTACGTCGTGCCGCGCATGTCCGAACTCTTCAGCGACTTTAACAAAAACGGTTTGCCGACGGTGACGGTCATCGTCGTCGGCATCTCCGGTTGGCTGACGACTAACCTCTACTGGTTCGGCCCGCTGGTCATAGGCAGCGCGCTAGCCTTTTACTTCTGGTCTCGCACCCCTGCGGGACGATTGACGATAGACTCTGCGCTGCTGAAAATCCCGCTCGTCGGCAAATTACTGGTCCAACTCTCTGTCGCGCAGGCGACGCGCTCGCTGGCGACGCTGCTCGCGGGCGGTATCACGCTGGTCGAATCATGGGAAATCGCCGCCGAGTCGATCACCAACAGGGAACTGCGGCGCAGGAGTTCTTCAATCCTCCCGATGATAAGAGAGGGGCGGACTTTTACGGAGAGTCTGGAGGCTGCGCGTTGGGTTCCGGCGCTGGCGCTGGACATGATCGGCGTGGGCGAACGCTCCGGCTCTCTGCGAGAGATGCTGGACGAAGTTTCTACATTTTACGATGCGGAGTCCGAAGTGCGTCTCGAACAGTTGACTACGACGATGGAGCCTGCGATTCTAGTATTGATGGGCGGGATAGTCATTACAATCTTGCTGGCGATTTATTTGCCGATCATCCAATCTATATCAAGCGCCCCCTCTATGCATTAGCCGCGAGCAATCCTCCACCCCCCTTTCGGCATCAGAGTAGTTTCGAGTGATTTTTATATGGGACAGCTAACCGAAGAACAGACGGAAGAAACCACTTTGTACTCTTCAGACGAGACGACGGCCAGCGCGCGCCGCGCCATGCCTCAAGATGAACTGCGTCTCGTGCCGCACGATGAGGAACCGCCGGAGGTCCGTGAGGCGCGCGAGTTGGCACGCCGTTACCGTCTGCCATACGTGGACCTGCTCCCGCCCGAAGGCCAGTCTCCGATTGATTACGAACTGCTCACAGAACTGCCCGTGGACTTGATGGTGCGCCACCAGTTCGTCCCGCTCAGACGCGAGGGGCGACGCCTTCATGTGGCGATGGCCGACCCGACGGATTTGGAGCGGCTTGATGAACTGGCGAACGCCCTGCGCGCGCGCATCGTTCCCTATGTCGCCACCGCCGGAGCGATTGACGTTGTGCTCCGCAGAGGCGACGCCACGCAGCGCGTCCTGCAAGAAGCAGCGAGCGGCTTTCGCATCTCGCTCGTCAAAGAGACGGAGACCGGCGAAGAGGTTCTGGACCTGGACCGCCTGGCGACGGATTCCGACATGTCGCCGATTATCAAACTGGTTGACACCATCATCTACAACGCGATGGAGTCCAGAGCTTCGGACATCCACATAGAGACGCGCGATTCAGAGGTCCAGGTCAAGTATCGAATTGACGGCGCGCTCTATGCCAAGGTGGACCCGATTGATCTGGCCTATCACCAGACGCTCATCTCGCGTATCAAGGTCATGTCGGAACTAGACATCGCGGAGCGGCGCGTCCCGCAGGACGGGCGTTTTCGCGTCCGCTACAAGGGACGCACGGTTGACTTTCGCGTCTCCATCATGCCGACCGTGCATGGCGAAGATGCCGTCATACGTATCCTAGACAAAGAGCAGATTAACGAAGAGTTCAAAGACCTGCGCCTTGATGTCGTCGGATTCGCGGAAGACGATATACGCAAGTTTCGCCGTTACATCGCGGAACCCTACGGGATGGTCCTCGTGACTGGTCCGACCGGGTCCGGCAAGACGACGACGCTCTATGCCGCGCTCAACGAAATCCGCAACGAAGAAGACAAGATTATCACCATCGAAGACCCCGTCGAATATCAGCTTCACGGCATCACGCAGATTCCCGTCAACGAGAAAAAGGGACTCACCTTCGCGCGCGGTTTGCGTTCAATCCTGCGCCACGACCCGGACAAAATCATGGTCGGTGAAATCCGCGACGAAGAGACGGCGCAGATCGCCATTCAATCCGCGCTGACGGGCCACCTCGTCTTCACCACCGTCCACGCCAACAACGTGATTGACGTGATAGGTCGTTTTCTCAACATGGGCGTCGAGCCTTACAACTTTGTGTCAAGCCTCAACTGCGTGCTCGCGCAAAGATTGATACGCATGCTCTGCCCCGTCTGCAAGCGTGCCTATCATGCGTCGGACGAAGAGATTATGGAATCCGGCCTGCGGCCTGATGACCAGCGCGGGCGCGTCTTTTATCAGAATGTCGGCTGTGATGCGTGCAATCACACGGGCTATCGCGGGCGCACGGCGATTCACGAATTACTGGACCTCTCTGACAATATCCGCGAGATGATTATCGAGCGGCGACCGGGTTCGGAAGTGCGCCGCGCGGCGGAACTCGAAGGCTTGAAGTCCCTGCGCGAATCCGCGCTGCAAAAAGTTTTCGCAGGCGTCTCGACGCTCCACGAAATCAATCGTGTGACCTTCGTCGAAGAAGTCACCGCGACCAAGTGAGGAAAAACAGAGACTGGCGGCTGGAGACTGGAGGCTGGGAAAAGCAAAAGCAGTTCTTAACCAGCCTCCAGTCTCTAGCCCCCAGCCTCTCTCTTCATTCCTTTGGAACTGCGCTTTTCCTGAGGCGTGTAAACTGTCGAAGGGTTTCGGCGTTCTCGTGCAGGATGCCGGGCTTGAATTCAGGGCTGCCAAAGCGATTCCGTGCGGCCTTCTCAAACTTGATTGCTACTCAACTCGAAGAGAACTGAGATGAAGATGAAATCTTCCGTCCACTCGCGCGCGCCTCTGGCGATGCTCCTGATCTTCTGCCTGCTGGTCATGCCTTTGACGGCGCTGGCCGCGAAAAAAGGTGAGAAGAATTTCAAGCGCGGAATGCAGTATGAATCGGCCCAGCAATGGGACAAGGCGGCGCAGGAGTTTACGCTCGCCGTCGCTGCCGACCCCGCCAATATGGATTATCAACTCCATTATCGCCGCGCCATGTTCAACGCCTCGCAGATGTTCATGTTGCAGGGCCGCGCGCTCGCCGAGCAAAAGGATTTTGTCGGCGCTTACAACGCTTTTCGACAGGCTTACGGCTATGACCCCGTCAACCAGTTGGCCCTCTCGGAGATGGACCGCATGCTGCGTCTTCAGGAAGAGAAGACGGGCGTCGGCGGGAGCAGTCGCAACGCGGCGGGCGGGGATACAGGCACGGGCGTCCACGTCTCCAACACATCTTACGGTCAGGACAACGGGAGCACAGCGACGCCCTCATCGCCCAACATGGGACGCACGGCGCAGGAGCCTACCGCCACCGGAGGACGCAGCGAGCAACTTCGCGTCATCAACTACAGCGGCGACCTGAAGAGTTTCATCCGCAGCCTCTCGGACCAGTTGAGCCTCAACGTGATCTTCGACCGCCAGTCGTTCGCGCAGCCGCGCAACATAGACATCAACATGCACGACGTGACGACCGCGCAGGCGCTCGACTACATCTTTTTGCAAGAGGGGTTGTTCTTTCAGAAACTGAGCCGCCGCACGATTCTGGTCGCGGACCAGAGCCGCCGCGCGCAGTACCAGCAACTCGTCATACGCACCTTCTATCTTTCCAACACGGACCCGACGGAGGCGCGCAACGTCATCCAGGCGGCGATTCCTCCTTCGCAGGGACGCCCGCAGATTATCGTCATCCCTGATAAGTCAACCAACAGCCTGACGGTGCGCGACACGGCGGAGAACGTGCGCCTCATCGGAGAGATTCTACAGAGCATTGATAAGGACCGCGCGGAGGTCGTGATGGATGTCAACATCTACGAAGTCTCGCGCACGGACATCTTCCAACTCGGCAATCAAATCGGCGACGCGAACGGCGTCATTACTCTCGGCGGTTCAAGTCCGCTCTCGGCCAACCTCGGCAGTAATCAAGTCGCCAACTCGATTTTTAAAACGACGACCGCGCTCGGCGCTGCCATCATCATCCCGCCGACGACCCTCACGGCGTTTCAACGCAAGGACAACACGAAGCTCATCGCCTCGACACAGATTCACGCGTTCACGGGCGAGGAATCCACCGCCCGCATAGGCCAGCGCGTCCCCGTCCAGACGGCGCAGACTTACCCGTTCGGCGCTCAGACTTCCGGCACTACGACGGCCCCCGGCACTAACTTTAATTTCCCCACGGGCGGCTTTCCCGTCATCAACTACGAGCCGACGGGGTTGACCCTGAAGTTCACGCCGCAGGTCTTCCCGAATCTTGATGTGCAGGTCAAGATGAGCATCGAATCGAAGGACGTGCAGAATCCGGGCAGCGCCACGCCGAGCTTTACGGAGCGAACCATCACGGGCACGGCGCGCATCCAGAACAATCGCACGATGATGCTGGCGAGCGTCGCGCAGGACAAGCAATCGAGCGGTCGCGGAGGCTTGCCGCTGCTCGGTCTCGTCCCCGTGCTCGGTCGTCTCTTCAGCACGCCGCGCCGCGATAACCTGCAAACGGACATCGTCATCGCCGTCACACCGCGCGTCCTGCGCGCGCCAGCCGTGACCCCGCGCGACGAAGAACTGCGACCGAGCGGCACGCTCTCTTCGCCGACCATCGGCACGCTCGAAGCGATGATTCAGGAGACTGACCGCGAGGACCAGTTAGCGGAGGCGCGTCGTATCCCTAAGAACGTACAGGTCCAATTACCCGACGCGACAACAGAGCAGGCTGCCTACGTTCCCGCGCCCAAAGCCCTCATGAGCAACTCTGCGGAAACGCCAGCCAACACCAACGCGAGCATTAACAACGCAGCGAACGCGAGCAACACGAACGCCTCCGGCGCGAATAATATCGCCGCGTCAAACGTGAACAATACGACTGCTTCCAACTCTCCGGCGCAGCGACCCGTCAACGCGAACATACAGCCCGCGTTGACCAACATCTCGACCGCCGTCGGCCCCCCGCCCGCGAGAGTTTTGAGCGACGCCTTGAAGGCGGCTGACAATTCAACCACGACGCCGCAACCCGTTGATGCTGCCACGACGCTCAATCAATCTCAACTGCCCGCGCCCTTTAATACGGTCGCCGGTGCGCTCAACGCTGTCATCTCTCCTAACGATGATGTCCCGCCGCCTGTGATGGTCAGGACGACGGAGGCGAGCGTGGTCAAGGCTGGTCCGGGAAACGCTGTTGAGTTGCGTTTGATGCCGGAGCGAGGGACGATGCTCGTCGGCGAAAGACAGCGCGTGGCGCTGGCCCTGACGACGAGCGAGCCGCTCGGAACCGCCACCATCAAATTGCATTTCGACCCGCGCGTGATCGCCGTGCGCGGCGTCTCGCAGGGCATCCTGCTGGCGGGCGCAAACGCCAGCGTCGCGCCCACGCTCATGCAATCAATTGATCCCTCCGGCGCATTGTTGATTTCGGTCCAGACGCCGACAGGCACGCCGCTCAAGACGGGCATGAACATCATGCTCTTCGTAGAGGTCGAGGCCATCGCGGGTGGTGAAAGCGAGATGAGTTTCGATAAAGAAGTCGCGCGCCTGGCGACGTTCGATGGCCGCCCCGTGTCGCTGCTCTTCGTGCCGGGCCGCATCACCGTCAAGTAGTCGGCGCAGCAGTAAAGTATTTTGCACGATGAGGGACAGATGAGCCTGGAAGAGATGTCAAAGCCTGTCAGGGAAGTCGAAGCGGTCGGCCTTTCGTCGCGCCGCAGAGGCATCTTTTTTTGGACCAGTATGCGCGAATGCGAAGGCGCATCCGACGGCGGCTTTACTCTCATAGAGTTGGTGATGACCGTGACGGTCCTCACGATTATGACGATGGCTATCGTCCCGCTCGTCAAAATCTCCGTCAAGCGACAGAAGGAACAGCAACTCAGGGAGACCTTGCGAGAGATTCGCGGAGCGATAGACCAGTTTCATCGTGAGGCGCTGGTCGGATGTGACCAGGGAGCAGCAGTCGGCGGCGCTGGCGCTGCCGGTGCTCCGCCCCAGGTGGACGCGCAGGGACGGCCCGTCGCTCAAATAGTGGACCCGCGCGTTAAGGTGAAGATTACGGATTGCAAAATCTTCACTGCGGATAACCCTGACCGCTATCCGCCGGACCTCGACACTCTGACCACGGGGGTCAACGTCGCGGCCATCAGCGGCGGCCTCGGCGGGCGCGGCGACTTGAGTGTGGATGCGACCAAGGTCGGGGGAGCGGAGTTGGCGACGAAAAAGAAAGTGTACCTGCGGTCGCTACCGATTGACCCGATGACGGGCGAGACCGACTGGGAGTTGCGGTCTTCCTACGATACGAAGGATACGGGGTCATGGGGCGGCGAAAACGTTTTCGACGTGCGCTCCAAGTCAAAGGGAACCGCGCTCAACGGAGAGAAGTACAGTGACTGGTAAAGATTCAGGGCAAAGGGTAAAAGGCACAAGGCAAAAGGACGGAGGCCAGGCGCTTCCTTTTTCCTTTTTCCTTTTTCCTTTTTCCTTCGCTCGCCGGAGCGCGCGCGGCTTTACGTTGCTGGAATTGATGATCGTGATTTCGATTATCATTATTCTCGCGGCGATTGCGCTGCCGCAATATCAGAAGGCGGTCCTGCACGCGCGCGAAGCGACCCTGCGCGACGACCTCTTCCAGATGCGTAAATTGATGGACCAGTATGCGGCGGACAAAGGCCAGTTGCCTCAATCTGCGGACGACCTGGTGACGGCGGGCTACATGCGCGAGATTCCCGTGGACCCTTTCACGAGAGAGAGAGACTGGAACTTTACGACGGGCGACGACCCCAACTCATCCGAAGGCAAACAGGGTCTCACGGATGTTCACAGTTCTTCGTCCGACACTTCATCCGAAGGCACACCGTACAGCGATTGGTGAGCCAATTTCGGAATTATCAAATGCGGAATGCGGAAATCGGATTGGCGTCGTTAATTCCTGAATCTCAAATTCAAAGTATGAGGTAATTTTTATCATCCGCAATCTGCAATCCAAAATCCGCAATTGATTATGAATCCCATCAATAAACTTATCGCGCCACGCTTTCCGGCGACGGCCATCGGGCTGGGGAGCGGGAGCGCGTCTGTGGTCCAGTTGGAGCGGCGTGGGCGAGATGGTTTTGCGCTCAAGAAGGCTGCGACCATCACGCTGCCGGAAACGCTGGTCCAGCCGAACTTTGATGAACAGAATATTACGGACGCCAACGAGTTGGCTGATGCGCTCGCCGAGTTGGTGACGAGCGCCGGACTTTTAAAACAAAGACGCTGGTCCGTCGCCCTGCCGGAAGCCTCCGCCCGGACCACTATCCTGACGATGGAGAGCGCCACGGGTTCGCGCAAGGAGAGGGAAGAAGTCTTGCGTTGGAAGACGGAGCGCGGCTTCGGCGTGCCGCTCGAAGAGTTGCGGACGGCGCGTGAGAGATTGCCGCCGGATGCACAGGGACGCACCAGATACATCATGACCGCCGTGCGCCTTTCCGTACTCGATGAATATGAGGCTGTCTTTGCTTCGCTGGGTTGGCGCGCGGGGTTGATTCTTCCGAGGCATTTGGGCGAGGCGCGATGGTTGATGAGAAGCAGGCGTCCGGGAGATGCGCTGCTCATCAGTTCGCACGCGGAAGGCTTTACCGCCGTCCTCTTGCACGAGGCGCGGCCCATCATCGTGCGCTCGATAGTCTGCGAGCCGGAAGACAGGTCCAACGAGCTTTATCGTCTACTTCTTTTTTACAGAGACCGCGTCGTGGCGGCCCCGGAGATTGCCGAAGCCCAGACCATAGAGCATCTGATGGTCGTCGGCGACAACGGCTTTGCGGTGGACCACGTCGAAGATGTCATCAACGAGACTCTCGGAGTGGTCGTCAACGCCCTCGGCCCTGAAGGCGTCGGCCTCTCGCTCCCGTCCAGAGAAATTAGCTTCAACGCCATCGCCGCGCCCGCAGGACTCGCGACGCTCGCATACGGGGGTTAGGAGATGGGGGTTAGGGGTTAGGGATTAGGGGATAGAGATTTTCAATTCTGCTTTAATCCCATCCCCTAACCCCAAACCCCCA
>DASYML010000027.1:0-4407 GCA_036009045.1 Pyrinomonadaceae bacterium | reverse complement strand
CCATTTCTACAATCAGCGTCAACTGCGTAAACGGCAGCGTCCACAATATCCGGCGCACATTATTGACCCGTTACCTATTCGCCTTTAGTCACTCCCCCCGCTCGCCTGTGGTTGCGGCGTCGCATCCCTCTCCGTTACAATTCACGGTTTGCGGGAAGCGTCTTGCGGCCAGCCGTCCGGTTGAGGATTGGCGATTGTTGCTGCGCCCTGTGGAAATCGTGGACACGAAAAGGATTTTAAGCGGTCGTCTCGGGCCGTCGCTCTTCGCAAATTCAAAATTCGCATCTCATCTAAAAGCTTATCAACGGAAGGTACTGAAGTATGCTGAAAATGTTTAGCCGTATGGAACGGACGCAAAAAGGAATCATCCTCGGATTTGCGATTCTCATGGCCGCCAGCCTGATTCTGTTCTACGCGCCCGGTCGCAATCGGACGAGCGTGACGGGAGACCCGACGCGGAGCACCGAGGCGGTCGCCAAAGTCGGTGGAGATGTCGTCACGGTCGGCGACATCGCGACGCAGAAAGAGAGTTTGCAAAAGAGGTTCGGCGGCCAGTTCTCCCTCGCCCAGATTGGTTATACGGACAAGCGTTTTCTGGATGATCTCGTCAAGCAGCGCATTATCTCGCAGGAGGCCGCGCGGCTCAGTCTCAACGCTTCCGACGGAGAACTCAGCGAGAATCTGATGAAAGAGTTCAACGACCCTTCGACGGGCCAGTTCGTCGGTATCGCTCGTTATAAAGAGATCGTGACGGCCAACTACGGCGACATTGACCGCTTCGAGCGAGAGATACGCGACGGCCTCTCAGCGAAAAAACTGGAAGCCTTCGTGACCGCCGGAGTGCGCGTCTCGGATGATGAAATACAGGACGATTACAAGCGCAAGAATACGGTCTTCGATCTCGTTTACGTGCCGGTCACGACGGAAAAATTGGCCCAGAAAATCCAGCCCTCGGACCAGGAATTGCGCGCCTACTACGAGCAACACAAGACTGATTATCGTTTCCTCGAACCTCAGAAAAAGGTTCGCTATCTCTACATAGATCAGGCGAAGGTGGGAGAGAAACAGAACATCTCCGACGAGGATTTGCACAAGGAGTTCGACCAGCTTGCGGGCGAGGCCAAACAGGCGGGCGTCAAAATCCAGCAGATAGTTTTGAAGGTCGCGCGTAAGGATTTGGATGAGCAGGTCAAGGCCAAGGCCGATTCGTTGGTGACGAAACTGCGCGCCGACGGAGCGACCGTGACGGAAGAAAAGTTCGCGGAAGTGGCGAAGGGAAATTCCGAAGACCCCGCCACGGCCAAGAACGGCGGCGCGTTGCCCAAGCCCTTCAAACGGAATCCCAACAAGCCGGACGCGCTCTATGACCGCATGGTTGACCAGAAGCCCGGCGAGCTATTCTCAGACCCCATCAGGTACGGCGGCAACTGGTACATCCTGCGTCGCGGCGAGGAAGTCCCGAAAACCTTCGAGGAGGCGAAACCTGAACTGCTCGCCTCTCTGCGTAATCGCAAAGCTTACGGTATCGCCGCACAGATTTCGGCCAGGGCTGCGGATGCTCTGAAGAAGAATCCGAACGACATCCAGAAGGTCGCGCAGGACCTCTCAGGCGAAGCCAACATGAAGCCCTCTGAGATGGTCAAAGAGACGCCCTACATCAAGCCCGGCGACGATGTGCCGAACGTCGGCAGCAGCCCGCAGTTCGAGGAGGCCATCGCGCCGCTCAATAATCCGAACGACGTGGGCAGCACCACACAGGTCAAGGGCGGCTTTGCGATTCCGATCCTGCTGGACAAGAAAGAGCCGCGCATTCCAGAATTCGACGAAGTCAAAGACAAGGTCACGCAGGCGGTCAAACAGGACCGCGCCAAATCCCAGCTTGAGCAAGCGGCGCGCGACCTCGCGGAGCATACGGGCAGCGCCGCCGAGTTGAAGGCCGCCGCCGAAAAACTCGGACTCGAAGCCAAGACAGACGATGGTTATAAACTCAGTTCGCCGCTCGGCGAGGCCGGGACGAGTCCCGCTGCGGACGATGTCATCTATAATTTGAAGCCCGGCGAAGTGGCTAAGTCACCGATTAAGATAGGCGAGAACTGGGTCATCGTGGGCGAGAATAAACGCACCGAAGCGGACCTCGCGGAGTTTGCCAAACAGCGCGAAAAGTTGACGGAGACAGCACTCTCCGAGCGCCGCAGTATGGTCTTTGGTGACTACATCGCGGCGGTCCAGGCGCGCATGCAGCGCGACGGCAAAATCAAGATTTACGATGACGTGCTCAAGCAGATGGCCGATGACGCGGAGCCACCGGCGGCCCTCCCGCGCCGCCCCCCGGTCTTTCCGGGCGGAGCGCCGGGGAAATAAATCAACTAAGAGAGAGGGGCTAGAGACTAGAGGCTGGGGGCTTGGGTTTAACAAGCCCCCAGCCTCTATAGCGGTTTGCGATTGCGTATGACCTTTACGCCTTGGCGCCACCAGCGTGAGACTGTTTCGCGCTGGTGGCGCCAAGGCGCAAAGTAAAACCAGACGACTCACGCTCACGGTCTCATCCAATCGCAAACGACCATAGTCTCTAGCCTCTTCTTTTGCTTTACAGTCTTGGCAGCAGGTGCATAAGGTCTGCCTGCGTGAGTTTGATTTGTATCTGGACCTCGTTGCCTTCGGTGTTGAGGGTCAGGGCTTTCAGTAAGTGGGCGATGCCCAAAGGCGTACTTGATTGGGCAGCGTCGCTCTCGGCTGGCTTGAACATGTCGAGCATCTCTTTAATTGCGCGCGCCTGTTCGGGAGTCTCCATGCGCAGGTTAAGGATGGTTTCCATGTCGGTCCCGGACATCGAAAAAGAGCCGTAGAACTGTTGGATTTCTTCCAGGCTATTGGCGAGAGGGTCCTGCGAATCCGCTTTGCGTCCGGGCCGCTGCATGAAAAACGAGGGTTGCCTGCCGCTGAATCCGACGAGTGCGCTCGTGTTGCGCGTCGCCAGTTGGACCAGTTCATCGTCTACGCGCTCGCCTCCCGATTCGGCATCAATGGTCGCGCGCACATTCTCCAGGTCGCCCAGCGCAATCGTGTTTGAGTCGAGCGCCGCCACCACGGTCTTCTCTCCCGCGCGCCGCTCCACGTCTTGCTTCTCCTGCACGGTCTTGAGCGCACAGGGCGCGCCCGGCGGACACGGGGCAGCCGCTATCGCCGGTTTGGATTTGCCTGGCGTGGCCGCGCGCGGCACTGCTGACCTGGCCGGTCCTGGAGCCTTCGAGCCTGGACCATTATTCGCGGATGAAGCGGGCGAGGATGATGCCGTGGTGTTGTTTTTCCCGACCATGTATGGGCCAACTACTAAAGCGGATGGACCAGCCAACACATACAATGTCTTGCCTTTATACTCTTCCTGTTTTGGCTGCTGAAACCCATTTTTTTCTTTAGCCGCAGAGGCGAACCCCGCGTTGATGACCGAACCGGCATCGAAACGTCCACGCGCGAGGATGACCATGTTGACATTGTTAGCAACGCTGGCATTGTGGCGTATGCCGACGGCCAACGTGTCGAATGAGCGCGGATCAATTCCCGTGTCCGTCCTCATCCGGTCCAGTCCCTCATTCATCTTGGCGAGTATCTCCGGCTTCGTCGCCAGAAAGGTAGGGACCGCGTCGGTCAGTAAACGTTGCGTATCAACGTACATCAAGAAGTCCGAAGCCGGGAGGACGGACAGCAGTTGACCGCCCGTTACAGCAGGACTCGCAGACGCCCGCGAGGGCTTCGCGCCAACGCCCGCGACCATCGCCAGCATAATGGCGCATGAGAGAAATAAAGCATGAATCTTTCGGTACATCACATCAAAAACCTTTCACTTCGGAGGATTGTCGCCCGCGCCGTTCAATCTACGCCCGGCGCGCTCTTCCTGGGCGCTCCTCGCAATTTACTCCTAAACAGGCTCAAGTCAAAGAGCAATATTGAAAACTCTATGTTTTCCACTTGAAGAGAGCTTTAATAAGCTTCATAATCTGGACATGAGCGAAGAGACCACACATAACATTGATGGCGGTCGTTCCTTCGAGGAGAGAGTCTTCGCCCGCTTCGATGCTCTGGACTCAGCCATCCACGATTTGAATTCACGCATGCAAATTGTGGAAGCCCGTGCCTACGATACGAAGCCTATCTGGGAACAAGCCCTCAAAGAAATTATTGAGACGAGACGTGAACTATCGAAACGCCTCGACCGCATTGAAGCGATTGCTCATGAAACGCGAGCAGATTTGCGCGATGCAGAGGATCGTATCACGGGACTCGAATCCAAACCCATGCAGTAGCCCGCCCAGAATAAAGCCGCACCATAGCAGTCCGATTTCAAGGACGACATAGCACACTTATACCAAGATGCAATAGAAAGAGAGGTCAGTACCGCCTGCTTAAGCT
>DASYML010000026.1:0-7858 GCA_036009045.1 Pyrinomonadaceae bacterium | reverse complement strand
CATACCCGCGCATCGCATGCGACGCGAGCCTCTTTCATGTTTATCAATTCACCTGAGGAGGTGAGACTCTAAAGCCGCCACGCGATGTTGTCAAGATTCATTCATGTCAGTCCCGCCTGCTTAAGCCGGGCGGGTGCTGTGCGAGGTTGAGGACCCGCACGGCTTAAGCAGGCGGGACTGACCTCAGTCGCACTCATTTGTCAACCATAATAAAAAAGAGCGAACTTGCGCTCCCTTTTGGTCGTTTCAACAGTCAGGCTCGCTCTATTAAATTCCAGGCTTGACGAAAGATCGGAGAAGGCGAATGAAGAAGAAGGTGTTGGCAGTGATTTTACTCATCGTGGCGGCCGCCGTGGTCGGGTCAATGACGCGCTCATCTGAAACCCTCACAGGGAATGCGTCTGACGCGCAGCAGAGCAAAGAGATACGCGAGAGCTATAAGCTGCAACCCGGCGCGGAGGTCCAGGTTTCGGGCATCAACGGCCAGGTGGAGATAGAGACAAGCGACACGGAGACAGCCGAAATTTTTATCGAGCGCAACGCGCGCAACCCTGAAGAATTGAGCCGCCGCCAGATTATCATAGAGCATACGGAGACCAGCCTGACGGTGCGCGGCGAGCGGAAGAGCAGCGGCTTCTGGAGTTTCTTGACCAATCACGGCAACGCGAGCGAGCATGTCATGCTCAAACTGCCGCGCAAAATTTCGCTTGAAGCGAAAGGCGTCAACGGCCACGTCAGCGTCGGTGAGGTTGATGGCAACGTGCGTATCAGCGGCGTCAACGGCAAAGTGGAGGGCGCGCAAACCAGCGGCTATGATGAAGTCAGCGGCGTCAACGGCGCGGTGACTATCGCCGTCAGGCAACTAGGCGAACGCGGCCTGCGTATCAGCGGCGTCAATGGTCGAGTTGAACTGCGGCTGCGCGACGGCCTCAACGCGGACCTACAGGCGAGGGGCATGAACGGCGGCGTCAATTCGGAGATACCGGAAGTGTCAGTCCAGAAAGATGACAATCGTAACTACTCTGCGCGGATAGGTAGCGGGGGGGCACCCATCTCCCTCAACGGCATCAATGGCGGAGTCAAACTGACGCGCGGCGCGGCCTGAGAAATTCTCTTCAAGGGATAAAGAAAAGCTTTGTCTCCCCCGTCTCAGGGCGCGATGTGTTCCCCCTCATCGCGCCCTGAGTTTGTGTTTGCGAGACGGATGCGGATTGTTCCGCCCCGCAAAATTTTGTAAGCTTTGCGTGACGGCCTGAGAGGGTCGCCACGCTTTTCATTTTAAATCCGCTCACAGAGGTGTCCCTGTGCTCCAAGCCCTGGCGCGTCGCGCCGTCCTGATTTCCATCTTCGTTTTCGCTCTCCTGCTTTCCTGGTCCAATGTTGCTGTAGGCCAACAAGCGCAGCACACGCTGACCGGCGAGTTTCGCTATCACAGAAATTTTCATTCCAACTTTCTACCCGCGAACCGCGACGTGATAGTTTACCTGCCGCCCGGTTACGAGACGGACCAGCAGAAGCGCTACCCGGTGCTCTACATGCAGGACGGGCAGAATATTTTCGATGGCGCGACCTCCTTCATACAGGGCAACGAGTGGCGCGTTGACGAGACGGCGCAGGCGCTTATCCAATCGGGCGCGATTGAACCGATTATTATCGTCGGCGTTTACAACACCAGTGACCGCATAGACGAATACACGCCCGCGCGAGACCCCAAGTACAAGCAGGGAGGCAAAGCGGACCTTTACGGTCGCCTACTCGTAGAGGAACTCAAGCCACTCATTGATACGACCTATCGCACGCTCAGGGACGCGCGGCACACTGGTCTCGGCGGCTCTTCGCTCGGCGGTCTGGTCTCGCTCTATCTCGGACTCAAATACCCGCAGACGTTCAGCAGGCTGGCCGTCGTCTCGCCCAGCGTGTGGTTCGCGGACAGGACCATCGTGCGCGATGTCCTGACGCTCAAGATGAAACCATCGGTGCGCCTCTGGGTGGACATCGGAATGAATGAGGGCCAGGACGAACTAGATTCCATCCAGACGGCGGATGATGCGAGGCTCCTCCGCGATGCGCTCATCGCCAGAGGTTGGAAGTCCGGCTCGGACCTTTCCTACACAGAGATTGAGGGCGCACAGCACAACGAACCCGCCTGGGCCAAACGCGTCGAGCCGATTCTCAAATATCTCTTTCCGAAAGGCTAGGAGCTAGAGGCTAGGGGCTGGAGGGTATTTGGAATTCATCTTTTGCCCTGAAAGGGTCGCACCTCAACATTGAGTGTGCGACCCCTTCAGGGTCGGTCTCTATTCTGGACCAGTGACCGGGGGCGCTGCCCCGGCTCTCATATGTATCCCCTCCGGGGATAAGAGTCGTTGCTTAACCTGCTTTTCAGACATCCTGCAAAGGCTAGTGAAAAGCAAGTATCACACTAGCCTCTGACCTCTCTTCCCAGCCCCCAGCCTCTAGCCCCTAGCCTCCAGCTTTTCCGATCTTGGAAAAGCTGACGTTGAGAATCGGATACTGATTCCAGTCTTTGTAGTCGTAGTGCCACCATTCGGGTTCGTAGACGTTGAAGCCTTCGGCCTCCATGACTGCCCGCAGCATGTCTCGCATGGCCTTCGCTTCCGGCGTCGCGCATTGATAGTTGATGTGCGAACGCTCCGTCATCTCGTCGTACTCGCTCGGCATCCTGACCTCGCGCCCTGTGCGCAGGTCGAAGAGGGTGAGGTCTACGGCGCAGCCTCGATTATGGCGTGAACCCTTCTGCGGGTCCGCCACAAACTGCTTTTTGTCTTCCGGCGTGGCATCCCAGAAAGCCTTCGTCACGCTCCAAGGTCTGTAGCCGTCGAAGATTAACAACCCATAGCCTTTCTGCCTCAAAGCATTGTTGACGCGCATGAGAGCTTCAGCCGCCGGACGCTGTAGAAATGCGCGTGCCTCTTTATAAACGGGGCGGCCAAGAAAGTTTCTCTTCGTCGCGTAACGTATGTCCAGGCGCAGAGACGGGTCTAGTCGCACGAGTTCAACGAGGTCCGGCTGGCGAAACGGTCCCGCTTCATGCGGCGGACCCTGCTGCGCGTAGAGCAGCGCCGACAGCATCAATGTCAGCGCGATGACGCCGTTTATCCTGCGATGTGTGCTTTTCAATTCTTCCTCCTGACAGGGGAGCGGCGACTATTGATAGTAATTACTGTTGACACGAAATAGCGGTTGACGTATTTCCTCGTTAGCCTTATGTCGTCTAATTTTGAAGCTTGTTGCCAGACTAACTTTACAACATGAGGCAAAACTTATGAATTATCGTAGCTTAGCAAAATCAAACGCCTGGCTAAGCGCAATCTATGGCAGAAACTGGGCCAGAATAAAAAGAAAGACAATCAACTTAACATAGTTACTGACATTTATTAGTGCGCTTACTTGGCATTAAAAGCTTATATTTAAATAGTCTAATAAACATATCTAAAGAGTGATTCTCTTGTCGGGGGACCAAGTTTGAGGGGGAATCTCTACATACCAGAGGAAGTTAAAGAATCAATCTCATCTCACCCTTATGCTTCCATTGCCAAAGCTGTTGAGGGTTACGTATCTGGAAGCGAGGAAGAAGATACTTTAACTGGAGGGTTAGGTGAAAATCTACGTATCAGCAATCAAAAGGTGGATGTCCCGGTCGGTCAAGAGATAAGTGGTAGTTGGACATGGTCAATTACGTTTCACAAATTTAGAGGGCGCGGTAATAATGCTACTGAAAATCTTCTTGGCGCAGATGGGATTTTTGAATTGAGCGTCGGTCGGGGCGATATTCAAGCTAATACACAAAAGAAATGCTTGCTCTTTCAAGCAAAGAATCAATGGCAAGGCTCAGATAAATCTCTTTTCGAGCAGTGCATAAAACTTTCAACTTGGCGAGAAGCGTCATTTGTTCTTAATTATATTCCTACTGATTACGAAACCCTTTTCATTGATGACGTTATCAGAGCTATAGCGGTTCTCAATTGGATGCGACTATTGCGGCAAGCGTCAGGTCAGTCCTGCCTGCGGTAGCGGGCGGGTCTGCGGGCGAACGTTACCCGCCCTCTACCGCAGGCGGGACTGACGTTGACGCTTTCATCAGGGGCCGCATGCAATTGCAACCCGCTATAAAGAGAAGAATACAAGAGATTAATAACGCGCGTGACGTTCTACACTCTCAGTTAAAGCGTAAATGATAAGCCTTTGTTGATGTTGTTAATACACCCGGAAGGACTCAAACCTTCGACCTTCTGATCCGAAGTCAGACGCTCTATTCAACTGAGCTACGGGTGCTCGGAATGTTCTGCGAAATTATATACGGCGCGAAGGCGTTTGACCAATTGTTTAGCTCCTGGGCGCGGCTGGCACGGCGTTGGCGTTTGACGCGGGGGTGGCGGCCCCGGCCTGTAATTTCTGGCGTATGTAGCGGACCAGTTCGTTAATCTCTTCGGGTTTGAGTTTGTCTTTGAAGGCTGGCATGCCTTCGCCGCCTTTGGTGATCTGTTTGACGTAATGCTCATCCGGTGCTTTCAACGTGTGACCTTCGATGAGGCTGGGGACCTTCAACTTTTTGCCTTCTATGTCCACGGTCCCGCCTTTGCCTGCATCTCCATGACAGATGGCGCAGTTCTGTCCGTAGATGGCGCTCGTGTGTGCGAATTCGTCGGCGGCGGGTGTGGGGCTGGCGGCGGTGCGCGCGGTCGAAGTCGCCGACGGAGTCGGGGCCGTGCCGGTGTTTGCTGGCCCGTTGCTGTTCGTAGTGTTATTGCAGGCGATGACGAAGAGCGAAAGAGAAGCCATGAGAAGAGCGAGCTTGATAAATTTCATACGTCTGTGTCTCCAATTAACTGTCTGGATGATGGCTGATGCGTAATGTATAGAGCGTGCGGGAGTATAACAGGGAAGAGGATAAAAGCAGAAGCCGGAAGGAAGAGGCTGGAGACTAGAGGCTGGAGGCTGGGAAGAGAGGTCATGGGTGAGCGGCTGGTGAAAGACAACTGTTCTTTTCCAGCCTCTAGTCTCCAGCCCCTAGTCTCTCATTTTCCTTTCTTGAGTGATGCGACCCATTCGGAGATTTGTTGTTTTTCTTCGGGGGTGAGTTTGTCTGCGAAGGATTTCATGGGCGGCTTGAGACCGTAGGCTGCCGGGTCGTCCAGAATCGCTATGAGGTCTTCGACGGTCCTGCGCGGCTTGGATGAGACGCCCGTCAGTTTGGGGAAAATAGAGAAGCCCTGGCCGCGCGTGCCGTGGCAGTTTGCGCAGTTTTTGAGATAGGCATCGGGCGCGGCGTTGGACTTAATTGGACCAGCCTGTGTCGCCGGATTGCCGCTCGAAGATGCTCCCGCGGCGCTGTTGGATGAAGAGTTCGCCGCGTCGCCGCTTCCGACGGCGGGCGTGACGGTTTGTGATGCTGCGTCTTCGTCTTCGCCTGAACGGAGCCTGAGCGGCGCGAAGGGTTGCGCGCGAAAAGCCCTCTCTTCATCAGCCTGTCGGGCCAGTTGCGCGCGGATGCGCGGGTCGCGGCGGTCTCCTATGTAGGCGAGCGCGGTCATGAGCGCGACAAGGAGCAGGCTCAGCGCGAACATCGTCGCGCCGAGTTTGCGTCGCGGCTGGTCCAATAATTTGAACCCTGGGAGCGCATGGAGAAAGGGCAGCGCGAGCAGAGAGGTGAAGAACAGTCCGGGCAAGCCAAGCGCGATGACGGAGCCTGCGCGCCCAGGTATGTACTTCAACATTTGAAAGAGCCAGAGAAACTGCAAGCCTGGGCGCGGCAGGTAATCCGGCGAGACTGCTTCCGCGCCCGGCCCAAGAGGCGCGTAGAATTTCGCCGCATAGAGGGCCAGCGCGAGGAAGATGAGACCGGCGCTCACAATCTGACGCGCTGCCTGCTCGCGTCTCCACATGCTGCGCGGCTGCACATTATTCGTCGCATGATTTTCCTGCGCGGAATTCGTCGCCTCCGGTTCACGAAAGATGAAGAGACGCGCGGCCACAGTGAGGAGCATCAAAGCTGGCGCGACGAGTAGATGCAAGGCGTAGAAACGCACGAGCGTGAGCGCGGAAATCTCCACGCCTCCGAGCAGCCAGCGGCGAGCGATGGAGCCTAGAAGCGGGAGTCCGCCCGCGAGACCTTCCGCCACGCGCGTCCCGAAGAAGGCGCGCGCATCCCAGGGCAGCGAATAGCCCGTCGCCCCGTTAGAGAGGATGAGCACGAGCAGGATGATGCAAGCCATCCAGGCGACGGGCCTGTGCCTGTAAGTCGCGCGCCAGAACATCTGCGCGAGATGGAGTACGAGAAAGAGCGTGAGCCACTGCGAGCCGTAATGATGCAGCGCGCGCAGCCAAGAGCCTGCGGGCAAGACTTTTTCGATATAGGCGACCGTCGTATGCGCGCTCTCCGTTGAGGGGGCGTAATAGAAGGCCAGCAGGATGCCCGTCAAGAACTGTAGCGCAAGCAGCACCCAGACTGCTCCCGCCATCGTCCGCGCCCAGGCTTCGACCGCGCTTCGCGGTTCATCTTCAAATAACGCGTTCGCTATCAACGCCAGATTGGTCCGGCGCGTGAAGCGGCTTTCCAAAACCTGCGCTCCGTTCTGTCTCTCTTCCTGGGCCATTATCCGCGCACCACGCGCTCGGCTGTGTTGTTGTCGAAACTTTTAAACTGGACCTGTAAAACGCCGTTCACTTCGCGCGTGGGGAGCGGATCGAGGCCGCGCCTCGCTGGTCCATTAATGCGCGCGCCGTCGGGTGCGAAGAAACTGTCATGACAGGGACAGGCGAAATTATTCCGGTCTTCGCGCCAACTCACGTTACAGCCTTCGTGCGGGCAGGCGGCGGTCAGCACTTGCCTCTCATGCTGCGGCAGAACGTAGACGAGATGCTCTTCAAGTCTGCTGGACCAGCCAGCTTGATGTTCCACCAGGATGCTGCGCATGATGGGCTTGTCGCCTGTGAGAGAGGCGACGGGCGCGACATCCGTCCAGCCGGGCGCGGCGGCTAACGCGCCTGTGGGGCGCAGGAAGCGAAAGGCTGCTGTGGCGATGGTCGCCGTGATGCCAGCGAGGATGCCGTAAGGGAGCAGTAGTAAAAATTTTCGACGGCTTTTGTCGGGAGCGCTTTTCGGCTGTGGTGCGTGTGTCTCAATCGTGCGGGGCATAAATGCTCTTGTCCAGTTTGGTCCTTCGAGTCGAGTTGCAATCCTGAAAGGATAGACGCAGAATAAACAACATCTATGGCGCGCATTTTATACCATCAGGTTAAACTTGCGCGACCCAAGGCCAAGCCAATCCGCTGCCTCAAGAGGTTGAAGACGAAATGAGTAGCACTGAAGGACAAAGCCCTAACAACGACCGGGGCAAACTGCGCCTCGCATCCAATCAGGAAGAGCGAAAAGAGCAGAGCCATCATCCGGCGATGCCGCGCCAGTTTGTCAATTTCACTTTCTACAGGGCGCGTCCCGAATGGCACGCGCTGGACCAGGAATTGAAAGCACAGTTGAAAAAAGAGTTTGTCAGCACGTATGAGGAATTCAATCATGAATTGCTGATGCACACTTATTCGCTGGTGGGCCTGCGGACCAACGTCGAATTCATGATCTGGCGGATAGGCTATGCGCTGGACCCTTTTCAGGAGATGACGACGCGGCTCAACCGTTCGGGGATGGGCCGTTACCTGGAAGCGACGCAATCATTTCTCTCCATGACGAAACGCTCGATGTACATAGACAAGGACAACCCGGAGCACGTTGAAGACCGCCTGCACATCGTGCCGGGCAGGTCCAAATACTTGTTCGTCTACCCGTTCGTCAAGACGCGCGAGTGGTACACGCGCTCCGCTGAGCAGCGACAGGAGATGA
>DASYML010000025.1:0-14252 GCA_036009045.1 Pyrinomonadaceae bacterium | reverse complement strand
TCGCGGAGTTGAAGGAGCAGGGGGCGCAGGTGCAGCGATGCCTGTGGGCTTCGACGGGGACGAAGAATCCGAAGTATTCGGACGTGTTGTATGTTGATAATTTGATTGGACCGGAAACGGTCAACACCGTCCCGCCGGCGACCTACACGGCCATCCGCGATCACGGGCGGGTCGCGCTGACCCTTGAAGAAGGTGTGGACGAAGCACGCGCGTTCATCCGTCAACTCGGCGAAGTCGGTATAGACCTCAAGGCCGTCACGGACAAACTGCAAAAGGACGGGCTGGAAGCTTTCGTTAAATCCTTTGACACGCTCGAACAATCCATCGAGGCCAAGCGCGATGCGCTCCGCTCCGGCATTCAAGAGCGGCTCACGGCCTCGCTCGGCAGTTTCGCGGACGCGGTCAGCAACGCCCTCAAAGAAGCGGACAAGGGAGACGTGATGCGCCGCATCTGGCACAAGGACGCCGCGCTCTGGAAATCAGATGAAGCGCCCCAGAAGATTATCAGGAACGCGCTGGGCTGGCTCGACGTGCCCGACAAGATGATAGGCGTCGAAGATGACCTCATCGCGTTCGCGGATCGCATACGCGGCCCGCGCGAGTTTAAGCACGTCATGCTCTGCGGCATGGGCGGCTCATCTCTGTGCCCGGAAGTGTTGCGGCAAACCTTCGGCCACAGGGAAGGCTATCCCGAATTATTGGTCCTGGATTCGACGGACCCGGATGTTCTCGCAAGCTTTGCGGAACAGATAGACCCCACACACTGTCTCTTTATCATCTCGTCGAAATCCGGGACGACGACCGAACCTCTCTCATTCTACAAGTACTGGTATGACCAGGTGGGCCAACGCAAAGAGAACCCCGGCGAGTGTTTCGTCGCCATCACGGACCCCGGCACGCTGATGGAGAAGATGGCGACCGAAGATAAATTCAAGCGCATCTTTCTCAATCCGGCGGACATCGGCGGGCGCTACTCCGCCCTCTCTTACTTTGGTCTCGTTCCCGCCGCGCTGATGGGCCTCGACATACGCCAACTGCTGGACCACGCGGAGCGCATCGTTCATGCCTGCGCTTCGGTCGTTCCGGCGACCGATAATCCGGGCGCTCGACTCGGCGCGATCATGGGCGAGTGCGCGCGTGCAGGGCGCGACAAGCTGACCATCATCGCGGACCCGAAGGTTTCGTCGCTCTCTCTCTGGATTGAACAACTGATTGCGGAAAGCACAGGCAAAGAAGGCAAGGGCGTCGTGCCCGTCGCGGGCGAGCCGCTTGGGCCAACATCCGTTTACGGTGATGATCGCCTCTTCGTCTCGATTGCGTTGGACGGGCTGGATGGCGACACGGAAGTTAAATTGAAGGCGCTCGAAGCGGCTGGACATCCTGTCATCTATCGCACGTTGACGGACCTCTATGACCTCGGCGAAGAATTCTTCCTGTGGGAAATTGCGACGGCCTTCGCTGGCTGGCGTCTGGGCATCAACCCGTTCGATCAGCCAAACGTGCAGGAATCCAAGGACGCGACGAAAGAGTTACTGGACCAATTTAACCGGGAAGGCAAACTGCAAGAGCAAAGTGTCCTGGCGAGCGACGACATGCTGACGATTTATGTTGACGACAAGACGCGCGCCTCTTTGTCTTCATCATCTGTGGCCGACGCGCTCAGGTCACACCTGGCGCGAGTCAAAGCCGGTGATTACATCGCGCTGCTCGGCTATCTGGAAGAGACGCCCGAACACGAAGCGAGCATTCAAGCCATCCGCACGCACCTGCGCGACGCGACACGCTGCGCGACGACCACAGGCTACGGACCGCGTTTCCTTCATTCGACGGGCCAACTCCACAAGGGCGGACCCGATACAGGCGTTTTTATACAGATAACCGCGCCCGACCAGACGGACTTACAGATTCCCGGACAGCCCTACACCTTCGGCACGCTCAAGCAGGCGCAGGCGCTCGGAGATTTCCGCTCCCTCTCATCGCGTGGCCGCCGCGCCATCCGCGTTGACCTCGGCACGGATACGTCGGCGGGACTCAAACGCCTGCAAGCATTAATCGCCGAAGCCTTGCCTCTTTCCGGCGCGACCGTTGCGAGTGGTGATTAATTCGATTGGTGAGGCCACTGCCCTGAGCAGGGATACCTGGAACAGCTTGTAGATTTATTAAAACTATCCGACCTGGAGCCAGCGGCCAAGGGCGGAGTCCTGGATGATGATGGTCTGGCCGCGCTCCGGGCCGGTTGAGACGAGGCCGATCTCGACGTTGATTTCACGGGAGAGGAATTCTATGTAGGCACGCGCCTGAGCGGGTAATTGGTCCAGTTGGGTGATGCCTTCGGTCGAACTCTTCCAGCCGGGGAGCGTGGCGTAGATAGGCTCTACCTGCCGCAGGTCGTGCGAGACGGCGGGGAGCGATTCGAGTTCGCGTCCATTGAGACGATAGCCCGTGCAAACTTTGATTTCATCCAGTACGTCTAGCACGTCCAGTTTGGTGAGTGCGACGGAGGTGAAGCCGTTAATCTCAGCCGCGTAGCGTGTGGCGAAAGCGTCGAACCAGCCGCAACGGCGTGGACGACCCGTCGAAGCGCCGTACTCGCGCCCGCGTTCGCGTATCAGTTGGCCCATCTCCGCTTCGGCCTCAAGCATCTCCGTGGGGAATGGTCCCTCACCGACGCGCGTCGTGTAGGTGCGGACGATGCCGAGGACGCCCGTGATGCGGTGCGGCGCGAGGCCCGTGCCGCTGGATGCGCCGCCCGCCGTCGTGCTGGATGAAGTGACGAAGGGATACGTCCCGTGGTCCACATCCAGGAGCGTCGCCTGCGCGCCTTCGATGAGGATGGAGCGGCCAGCTTTGGCGTTGACGTTGAGGAAGTGCGTGGTGTCCGCCATGAAGGGGGAGAGGCGTTCGGCGAGGCGCGAGGTCTCGTCGAAAATCAGATCGGGGTCGAGCGCCTCGCCCCCATAGGCGACGATGATGCGATTGGCGTCTTCAAGATTACGCTCGATGCGCGAGCGCAGGACGGACGGCTCTGCGGCGTCTGCCAGACGTATCCCCCGACGCCCGGCCTTGTCTTCATAAGCTGGTCCAATTCCGCGCAGGGTCGTGCCGACTCTCTCGTTGCCGAGACGCTCTTCGCTCGTGTGGTCCAGTGCGCGGTGATAGGGGAGTATGAGATGCGCGCGCGAACTGACCAGGACGCGTTCGGGCGTGACATCTATACCCTGCGCGGCGAGGCGGTCCGCTTCGTCGAAGAAAGCCTTCGGGTCAATCACCATCCCGTTGCCGAGCACGCACTTCTTGCCAGGATGAACGATGCCCGAAGGCAAGAGATGCAGGACGAAGGAACTCTCGCCCACCTGGACCGAATGCCCCGCGTTGTGACCGCCCTGGTAACGCGCCACAATATCAAAGCGCTCGGCCAGCAAGTCAACGATCTTGCCTTTTCCCTCATCACCCCACTGGGCGCCAATGACGACGATAATCATAAGATAGGGGCCAGGGGCCAGGGGCCAGGGGCTAGGGGCTTGTTTTTATCCAACCCCTAACCCCTGACCTCTAACCCCCTTGCTTTTAGCTCGCTTTCCCTAAATTGACCGGCGCGCGCCACTAAGCGTCGTCCCGGACGGCGCGGCCAGCGCGACACCTATCTTTTAAGCCTTAGGCGCTGGTCTGAGCACTGGCGGGCGGGCTGACGTGCTTATCAATCATGCGCGAGATGGCTTCTTTGCTGGTCGCGCCGACGACGCGCTCCTCTTCCTTGCCGCCCTTGAAGAGAATCAAGGTCGGGATGCCCTTGATGCCATATCGCTGAGAGATGGACGGGTTGTCGTCCACGTTGAGTTTGACGACGCGGGCCGCGCCCGAATATTTTTCCGCGACCGCCTCGACCGTCGGCGTCAACATGCGACACGGCGCGCACCATGCGGCCCAGAAATCCACCAGCACGGGCTGATCCGACTTGAGAACATCCTGCTCGAAACTACCATCGCTGACTTCACGTACGTGCTCGCTCATGACTTCTTCTTCTCCTTATTTCTGATACTGGACCGGAAATTCAATCAAGCCCGGATGCCCCTGTTGCGCTTTCCGTCCTTATCACTAGATTACTTTCCTTCAATCTCAAAAAAAGATGATGGTCCGAATTGGCCTCACAACTTTAAGACGGCCCCATACAGGTCCAGATATTTTTGCGCGGCGGCCTGCCATGAATTATCCGTGTGCATGCCGTTGAGTCGTATCCGCTGCCATATTTCCGGTTCGCTATAACAGTAGAGCGCTTCGTGTATTTTTTCAAGCAGCGCGGACGCCGCATAGCGCTCAAACTTGAAGCCGTTTCCGGTCCCGCGCTCGTGGTCGAAATTCTCCACCGTATCATCCAGCCCGCCCGTCGCGCGCACCACCGGGACCGTCCCGTAACGCATGCTATACATCTGGTTCAAGCCGCAAGGCTCATACAGCGAGGGCATCAAAAACATGTCCGACCCGGCCTCTATCTGATGCGCGAGCGGCTCGCCCGCGTATCCCTTATAAATGCCCACACGATGCGGATGGGTGTCGTGCAGTCGTTGCAGGAAATCTTCATACTCACGCTCTCCGGCCCCCAGCGCGATGAAGTAAGCGCCGGTTGAGAGAAGCGCGCCCGCTATCTCCCTGATTAAGTCGTAGCCCTTCTGCGCGACGAGGCGCGAGATGATGGAGATGATGGGCCGCTCAGGTTCTTCCGGGAGATGAAAACGGCGCAGGAGGTCCAGCTTGCAAGCGCGTTTGCCCGTCAGGTCGTCAGCGCTGAAGTGGGCCGCGATGTGCGGGTCCGTCTCAGGATTCCAGAGGTCGTAATCAACGCCGTTGGTGATTCCGACCAGACGATCACTGCGCGAGCGCAGCAGCCAGTCAAGCCCGTAACCCTGCTCGTGCGTCTGAATCTCCATCGCGTAACGCCTGCTTACGGTCGAGAGCGCGTCGGCGGTCGTGAGTCCGGCCTTGAGCGCGGAGGCCACGCCGTTGAGCATGAAAGTGTCGCTATCAAGCGGTCTCCCGAAATCCATCCACCATAAATCGCGCGGATTGAATGTGCCCTGATAGGCGAGGTTGTGGATGGAGAAGACGGTGCGCGTCTGCGCGTAAAATTCATCGTAAACGCGACGCCCGCGTAGTTCCACCATCGCAAAACCGCAGGGCCAGTCGTTGCCATGTATGATGTCTGGAGGTTGGCCCAGACGCCTGCACAGGGCTATGGCCGCACGGCAGAAGAAGGCGAAGCGCTCGTGGTCGTCGGAAAAACCGTAGATGGCGTTACGCCCGAAATAGTCCGGCGCGTCAATCAGGTAGGCGGGTGCGCCAATCGCGTCCGATTGCCAGACGCCCGTGCGCCGCGTCCCGCCGCGCCATTCAACTTCCAGGTCATCAATAATTTGTGAGCCGGGCGTGCGCGGGTCAATCTGCCCGTAGAGCGGAAGGATGACAAAAGCATCCGCGCCCCTTTCGCGCAGGGCCTTCGGGAGCGCGCCCGTCACATCCGCCAGCCCGCCCGTCTTGGCGAAAGGGACGACCTCAGACGAAAGTATCGCTACGCGCAAAGGTTTCTCTCACACCGCGCCCCGCAAAAAGGCCGTGGCCGCACAGAGCATCACAGATTGGTAGAGCTTAGAAGAGAGATAATATGCAAAGCAGTGACAAGTGACAAGTGAAGAACTGAAGCGATTGATTCATCGGCTCATTGATTCATTGACTCATTGAATAAATGGTCCAATGAGTCAATGAGCCGATGAATCAATGAATCAATCTCTTTAGCTTTGCATGGAGGCGAGGAATTCCGCGTTGGACTTAGATTTCTCCAGGCGTTCCAGGACGACTTCCATCTGTTCTACGGGTGAGAGCGGGTTGAGGACGCGGCGCATGACCCAGATACGATTGAGGTCTTCCTTGCTGAGCAGGAGTTCTTCCTTGCGCGTGCCGGAGCGTTGCAGGTCTATGGCAGGGAAGAGCCGCTTATCTGAGAGCCTGCGGTCGAGATGGATTTCGCAGTTGCCGGTTCCCTTGAACTCTTCAAAGATCACGTCGTCCATGCGCGAACCCGTGTCAATCAGCGCCGTGGCGATGATGGTCAGGCTGCCGCCCTCTTCTATATTGCGCGCCGCGCCGAAGAATCTCTTCGGGCGTTGCAGGGCGTTGGAATCAATACCGCCGGAAAGAATCTTGCCCGAAGGCGGCACGACGGCGTTGTGCGCGCGAGCCAGACGCGTAATCGAATCGAGCAGGATGACCACGTCGCGCTTGTGCTCTACGAGACGCTTGGCTTTTTCGATGACCATGTCCGCGACCTGGACGTGGCGCGTCGGCGGCTCGTCGAAGGTTGAAGAGATGACTTCGCCATTCACGGAGCGCTGCATGTCCGTGACCTCTTCGGGACGCTCGTCTATGAGCAGGACGATGAGCGTCACTTCCGGGTGATTCTCCGTGATGGAGTTGGCGATGGTCTGCAAGAGCATAGTCTTGCCCGTGCGCGGCGGCGCGACGATGAGGCCGCGTTGTCCCTTGCCGATGGGAGTTACGAGGTCTATCACGCGCGCGGAGAGATTATCCTGCGCGGTCTCCATCTTGAGTTGCTCGTCCGGGTAGAGCGGCGTCAGGTTGTCGAAGAACACTTTTTCGCGCGCCATGTCCGGGGCCTCGAAATTGATGGCCTCGACCTTGATGAGAGCGAAATAGCGTTCGCCTTCCTTGGGCGGGCGAATCTGGCCGCTGACGGTGTCGCCCGTGCGTAAATCGAATTTACGAATCTGCGAAGGGCTGACGTAAATATCGTCCGGGCCGGGCAAGTAGTTGTATTCCGGCGCGCGCAGGAAACCGAAGCCGTCGGGCAGGGTTTCAAGCACGCCTTCGGAGAAAATCAGTCCGCTCTTCTCCGTCTGCGCGGCGAGGACTTTGAAGATTAACTCCTGCTTGCGCATCCCCGTCGCGCCGGGCACATCCATGCCCTTGGCGATGGCGGTCAGCTTGGAGATGGACATCTCCTTCAGATCGGAGAGGTTAAAGATGTCCTCGCCTCTAGGCTCTTTGGGAGCGGCCCTCTCGACCGTCTCGACCCGCTCGGCCTTGTCTGCTTTCTCTGCCTTCTCGACCTTCTCAGGTTTTTCGGGCGGGGCTTCGGCGGTGGCGACTGTGGTCTCCGCTGATGAGTCTTCGCCGTTGGCTTTAGTGTTGTTGGCGGCAGCGGCGCTGCTCGCGGTGTTGCTGCTACTACTGCGTGTGCGTGGTGTGCGTTGTGACATTTCAGTTCTTCTCTTGGGGCGGCGCTCGATTTTGTACGGGCCGCTACTTTAGTGCCTTCAAAATTATGACGGCCAACCATGCGGGCCGTGCTGCTGTCAATTTAGTGGATAATTACTTGGATGAGTCAGGTGTGAACCTCTCGGTGCGCGTCTGCGTCTGCAAGCGCGGGACGTACGGGGCGACTGGCTTTGACAGTCATGCGAGGTAACTGTTTCCGCTCAGACGGTCCACGTCTGCTAAGTTCGCTAAAATTTTGCGCAGGGAGTATTTCTCGCCCTTATTTGATGCCCGGCGATACCCCGCGCGTGGCCTCGTGACAATTTCTTGAGAAAGCCAAGGGGGCTGTCAGGAATTTTAGATTTCGGATTATAAGAGCGTTAGAGGCTGAGCACCAAGCTTGCTTATTCCGCAATCCGCAATCTAAAATCCGCCATCGTTAATGGCTGCTTCGATAGCGCGCCACACATCATCGCGTCCGCGTCCGGTGGCCGCCGAATAAGTGACGACCCGTTCTGCGCCCATCGCGCGTTGTGTGCGTTCAATGCTCTTTTTCAACTCGTTATTTGAGAGCTTATCGGATTTCGTGGCAACTACAATTTGGGACTTCGCGTGATGCTGAAGCCATTCATGAAGCTGCAAATCCAATGTAGTGGGTTCGTGGCGCGAATCTACGATTTGAATTGATAGCACAAGCTGTATACGCTTGGCAAGGTAGTTTGTTGCCATTTCTCCCCACGCGGCTTTAATTTTTTTCGGGACGCGCGCAAAGCCGTAACCGGGCAGGTCAACGAAATGGAAACGATTATTTATCAAAAAGAAATTGAGCGCCTGTGTGCGTCCGGGCGTGTTGGAAGTGCGCGCCAATCCTTTGACGCCGAGCAGGGAATTTATCAGGCTCGACTTGCCGACATTCGAGCGGCCCAGAAAGGCTATCTCCGGCAACTGTCCTTGCGGCCAGTGCGCCTCCTCAAACGCGCTCTTGACGAACTCGACGCTCGAAATCTTCATAAGACAGTGACGAGTGACGAGTGACGAGTGACGAGTTAAGAGCTTCTTCTTGCTCGTCACTTGTCACTCGTCACTTGTCACCGTTGTTTGGCTGCTTCGGCGCGCGCGGCTACCATCTGTTTGATTCTCTCGCGGAAAGAACTCATGCGTTCTTTGGCTTCGGGCATGCGCATGACGACCGATTCGAGATGATGCAGCCATTGCGGCATAGAGTGCTTCTCTCGAATCTCCGCGACGAAGGGTTCGAGTTTGGCGAAGACGGCGAGGTGTTCGCCGTTGGCGTCGTTGAACATCTGCTCGTCTATCGCGCCGTTGTTGACGAAAGAGCAGGCCATGTCCCAGTAGGTGATGACCATGCGGTAGTAAGCAGAGTTATCACTCATCGCGGCAGCGACGACCTCATCGGCGCTGCCCGGATGAAACTCCGCGATAAACCAGTTGCGCGCCTTGCGCATGACCTCTTCGCGTCTCAAGTCATACAACTTCAGAATCAGTTTGGCGGACTCGCCTTTTTCGCTCATGTTTTGAATCTCCATTGAAAGATGAACGGCGGCGCACATGCAGTGTGAGCCATGCCGGTCTGAGATGGTAAATCAAACTCTCGCAGAATGAGTTTCGGAGTTCAGAGTTCGGAGTTAGTTATGATAAAACTCCGAACTCTGAACTCCGAAACTTAAACTCCGAATTTTAACTTTACTCTGCTATCGTCTGTACGCCCTGCGACGGCTGCTCCGTCGTCCAGAGGGGTGGCGTCTTGGTTTCGTCGGTGGGAGCGCCGTCGGTCGGGCAAGCGTCTTCAAGCGCCAGCGCGAGCACCTCGTCAATCGTCTCGACGAGATTCACGTCAATCGCCTTGCGCACCTCTTCCGGCACTTCCGTCAAATCCTTCTCGTTATCCTTCGGCAGCAGGATGGTCGTGATGCCGAAGCGATGCGCGGCCATCAATTTTTCTTTGACTCCGCCGATGGGCAGGACTTTCCCGCGCAGGGTAATCTCGCCGGTCATCGCCACGTCCTTACGCACGGGCACACGCGTCAGCGCCGAAGCCATCGCCGTCGCCAGAGTGATACCGGCGGACGGTCCGTCTTTGGGAATCGCGCCTTCCGGGATGTGTATGTGGAGGTCGCGTTTGCGTATGAAGTCGAGGCTCATGCCGAGACGTTCCGCGCGCGACTTGATGCAAGTCAAAGCGGCCTGCGCCGATTCCTGCATCACTTCGCCCAGCTTGCCCGTCAGGGTCACACCGCCGCGACCGTGTGTCAGCGTCGCCTCTATCTGTAAGACTTCACCGCCGATTTCCGTCCAGGCCAGGCCCGTCGCCAGACCGATCTCGCTTTCCGCGCCGATGCCCTGCTGGCGAAACCTGATTGGCCCAAGCATCTCATGCACGCGCTCAGGCGTGACGACATCTTTAAACTCTTCGCCCGCGTTGGTCTGGACGAACTTGCGCGCCACCTTGCGCATGCAAGAGCCTATCTCGCGCTCAAGATTACGCACACCGGCCTCGCGCGTGTAATGGCGTATGATTTCCAGAATACCGTCGTCCGTAAACTCGACCTGTTCGGGCTTGAGACCGTTGGCCTCGGCCTGCTTCGTGACGAGATGCTGCTTGGCGATTTCCAGTTTCTCGCGCTCCGTGTAACCGGAGAGACGCAGGATTTCCAAACGGTCTTGAAGCGGAGGCGGAATCGTGTGCAGCACGTTCGCCGTCGCGATGAAGAAGACTTTGGAAAGGTCGTATTCGACATCCAGATAATGGTCCTGGAATGTGTTGTTCTGTTCCGGGTCCAGGACTTCTAGCAGCGCGGACGACGGGTCGCCGCGAAAATCCGCGCCGAGTTTGTCCACCTCATCCAAGAGGATGAGCGGGTTGACCGTCCCAGCCTTCTTCATCATCTGTATAATCTGGCCGGGCAGCGCGCCGATGTAAGTCCGGCGATGGCCGCGTATCTCCGCCTCGTCGCGCACGCCGCCCAGGCTAAGGCGCACGAACTTTCTCCCCGTCGCGCGAGCGATGGATTTACCGAGACTGGTCTTGCCGACTCCCGGCGGTCCGACGAAGCAGAGGATAGAGCCTTTCGGATTCTTGACGAGTTGGCGGACGGCGAGGTATTCCAGAATGCGCTCTTTAATCTTCTCAAGCCCGTAGTGGTCGTCGTTGAGCACTTCTTCGGCTTTGGTGAGGTCCCTTAATTCTTTGGTCTTCTGTTTCCAGGGCACGCTCAGGAGCCAGTCAATGTATGTGCGCGAGACAGTGCCTTCGGCGGACATCGGCGGCATGGCTTCGAGGCGATGCAATTCCTGCATCGCTTTCTCCTTGGCCTCCTCGCTCATGCCAGCCTCTTCGATCTTCTTCTTTAAGTCTTCGAGTTCAGCCTTCTCATCTTTGCGGCCAAGCTCTTTATGAATCGCCTTGATCTGCTCGTTGAGGTAATACTCCTTCTGCGCCTTCTCCATCTGTCGCTTGACGCGATTCTGGATGGTGCGGTCGAGTTGTCGCTTCTCAAGTTCGCCTTCGAGCAGTTCAACGAGACGTTGGAGACGCGCCTGTGTGGAAAAGATTTCGAGCAGGCCCTGCTTGTCTTCGACGGAGATGCGTAGTTGAGAGGCGAGCGCATCTGCGAGGTGCGAAGGGTCCTGATTACGCAGCGCGGTCTGAAGCGCGTCCGTCTGCGTGTCCGGCGCGAGGCGCAAATGCTGCTCAACGAGTTGGCCCACTTTCTGGACCAGCGCATCCACGCGCACGCCCTCCTCGCGCACGATAGTCGCGCGGCGGACAATCGCCGTGAAAGCCCCGTTGTTGTTTTCGACGCGGACGGTCGTGGCGCGCTCGCGGCCTTCGACGACGACCTTGATCTGGCCGTTGTCCTGCTTCTGCGATTGCAGGATACGGCCCAGCGTGCCGACCGTATAAATCTGTTCGGGCACGGGTTCGTCTATGCTCGCGTCGTGTTGCGTGGCGAGGAAGATGGTGCGGTCGCCCGCCATCGCTTCTTCAAGGGCGCGCACAGAACCGGGGCGTCCGATCTTGAAGGCGACTTTGGTGAAAGGGAAGATGACGACATCGCGTATCGGGACCATCGGATAACGAACGATGTCAACTGGGGCGCGGTCTGAATATTCGTCCATAACTTGATTAACTCTTTCGCTACTGGGACCTCTCGAACCGTGAAGAAGGGCGAGCCGTCTGCGCCGTCTCGCCCTCTCATGCGAACCAACTTAATTGTAGACCATTTCGCCCGTGCGCGCCACTAGTCGAAAGATGGAGATTTAACTGGTCGGATGCGGAGACCAAAAGGGCCTTTCGCCAGCCGTCTGATTGTCAATGGAAGAGAAAGACATCATAAGCCCAGCGCCCGACATGCGAGTGTTTGGCGTCATCCACTTTCGCGCGATAGCGGAAAAGGTTGCCGTACCTGTCGCGCCGCCTGGACTCTCTGTAATTGAGCGAGATCGAGTCAATCTTCATCTCCGGCAAATTGTGCAACTCTTCCGGCCCGGAGATGCCATCGTGATTGGTATCCTGCCATAAGCGCAAACTGGAAAAGATTCTATCTCTCGCATCAATCAAGCCATCACCGTTGCCGCCCTGGCCCGGCTTATCAAACTCCGCGAGGGCATTGAACCCGTTAAGCTCCGTGCCCGTGGGCGGCGGCGGTTGCGGCGTGAAAGTGCCGAATAGCTCTGTGCCGTCGTCAATCCGGTGATTGCCGTTACGGTCCAGCGCGAGCCACGCGTCATCCGAGCCTGCGGCTGTCCATGAGAGATGCTCTCTAGTGCCATCGCTGTTGAGGTCAAAGTTGACTCCGCCCGCGCCGTCAGTCATCTGAAAACCGTCTCCGGCGATGTCGAGCAGGACGGGACAGCAACTGGGGCAAGTCGGGTCCGGCGGCCCCGGCAGCGGATGCTCGCAAGTACAGTCTGGGGCCAAATTGCCGCCCTCTTTCTGACAAGCTCTCTCGGCATAGGGTGAGCAGATAGCGGGGCTGCCTGATGGATTGCAGACATCGTAGAAACTGCAACTAGGCTCCTGGCAATCCGTATAGCCGTCACCGTCGTTATCAATCCCATCACTGCACCTCGCCTCAGTGTTTTCATCCCCGGCGGATGTCGAGCAGGGATATAAAACGACTTCTGCACATGAGAGCGTAAGGCCGCTGTCAGGATCAGTGCAGCTATCTTCTACGGTTCCGGTGATATGACAAGCACCGTCAGGGTCAGAGCATCCTACAGATTGAGAAGTGGGCCGATTGGGGTCACTGTCGCAGGTCGTTCCGCAGGTATAGAAAGTACGTTTTACATAGCTGCATGATGTTCCAGGACAGCACAGGCCAGATTGAGGTAAAGAATTGTTTGGAATCGGCTTAAATATTCCTGCCGCAGAAAAATTTACCGGCAGGAAGCTTGCCGGTAAGAAGGAGAATGATTGTCGTGTGAAAACGTCAGGAGAGCGATTCGGTGGTGGCACACATTGTTTGTTGAGATTCACCTTCTTGTGAATGTCTACGGGGCCTCCTCCTGCATCTAGATAACCTGTGCCGTCTCCAAAGTTGATTTGCTGAAAGATGAGCCGCACCCTTTTGGGTTCCGGCCTGTTCTCTCTATCTCTCAAGTGATCCCAACCGTTGGCGCTACTTTCAGGGATTTTGAAGATGTGTGTTTCTCCCGGCTGAATCGGCACGTCATCAGGTCTGACGGCAGTTGCGTAATCAATCAACTGAACTCTTCCATACTTGAGCCAGAAACCAATTTCATGTCCTGATGGACCTTTAACTCCAGGAAGAATGATGTAGAAATCCAGGAAGTAAATGGGCTTATCCGAAGTATTGGTGACCTCCACTTCTAAATCATGCGCCCATTTTTTGCTATTGAGATTCTTCACCTTGACTTTAAGCGGCAAATGAGACGGCGTTTTATCTTCAAGCTGCTTCTCCTGGCCCGGAGGCACATCAGTGCCCGGTTGTTGTGCCCTGCTCGATGAGATTTTGATGGAACCAAGAAAGATAAAAGGCAGCAGCAAGGCCACACCTACAATCAATTTTCGAGAGTGAAGAAGAGAGGAAGTTAGACGAGAGAAAGTTAATTGAGGATTCATCGCTGGGCTCCTGCTGAGGTCTTAGTCAAAAGCGAGGCTGACGAAGTTTTGAGGATTCCGCCAGCGTGAACGTGCGACGGCGAGAGAGCATAGCACCTTCAATCCAGGTGCTCAAGAAAATTTATCAGCAGGAAACTTGCCGGTAAGAAGGAGAATGATTGTTGTGTGAAAATGTCAGGAGAGCGATTCGGTGGTGGCACATATTGTTTGTTGAGATTCACCTTCTTGTGAATGTCTATATATCTTCCACCAGCATCACCATAACCAGTACCATCTCCAAAGTTGATTAGCTGAAAGATAAGCCGCACTTTTTTAGGTTCCGGCCTGTTCTCTCTATCTCTCAAGTGATCCCAACCGTTGGCGCTGCTTTCAGGGATTTTGAAGATGTGTGTTTCTCCCGGCTGAATCGGCACGTCATCAGGTTCAATGGGGGTTGTAAACTCAGTTAATTGAATCCTTCCATACCTTAGTGCGAAACCAATCTCGTAACCCAAAGAGCCTCTGACTCCAGGAAAAATCATATGAAAATCCAGGAAGTAAATGGGCTTATCCGAAGTATTGGTCACCTCCACTTCTAAATCGTGTATCCATTTCTTGCTATTGAGATTTTTGACCTTGACTTTAAGCGGCAAATGAGACGGCGTTTTATCTTCAAGCTGCTTCTCCTGGCCCGGAGGCACATCAGTGCCCGGTTGTTGTGCCCTGCTCGATGAGATTTTGATGGAACTAAAGAAGATGATGGAAAGCAGCAAAGCTACGGCTGCAATCAATTTTCGAGAGTGAAGAAGAGAGGAAGTTAGACGAGAGAAAGTTAATTGAGGATTCATCGCTGGGCTCCTGCTGAGGTCTTAGTCAAAAGCGAGGCTGACGAAGTTTTGAG
>DASYML010000024.1:0-7185 GCA_036009045.1 Pyrinomonadaceae bacterium | reverse complement strand
CCCCCCCCCGAGACTCCTGACTCTTTTCAGTGTGCCAGTTGCGATTCGAGGGGCGCGTCCGTCAGTTTGAGGTGTGAGTCTGGAAAGAGGGATGCTGGTTCGGAGGTGTCTTGATGTTGGGGGACGGGCTGGGCCGGGTTGAGGGAGTTTTGTGAGTTGGAGGAAAGCGCGGCGGAGAAGACTGTGACCGCTTCTCCGAGCAGTCTTTGTTGGTCCAGGCTGTACTCTGAGAGCGCGGACGAATAGAGCGTAATCGCTCCGTGCATCTCTTCTTCGTTGATGAGCGGAAAGACCGCGAGCGTCTTGTAGGCGGCGAAGCTATCCGCGAGTGATGGCGGAAGGTCCAGGCGCGGGTCCGTATTGCAGAAAGGCTTGCGGTTGGCGAGCACCCATCCCGTGACGCCTTCGCCAAGCGCCAACTCCCGCCCTTCGAGCAGCGCCGCATCCACTCCCCTCGCGTGCGTGACCATGTGGCGGCCGGTCTCCGGCTCGGTGATGATTAACGCGCATGAATCATAAGGCACGATCTGTTGAAGCTGCTCCGTGAAGATGCTGGCGAGTTCGACATGGTCGCGCGCGTGGTTGAGCGATTGGGCCAACTCGTAGAAGGCCGTCAATTCCTTGCGCGAGAATTTGAGTTCATCCGCCTGCGTGGCCGGGACGGCTTCCGCGAGGCCCGCAGCGGGGAGCACCTGTCGTGCGGCTTCCGTCAACTGTTCGGCGGGTTCGATACCGAACATCGGCAAGGGGGCGTCTCTGTGCGCGGCGATCTCCGCCTCGAACTCCGGCAGGTGTGTGATGAAGGTCCCGACCACGCGCGGGTCATACTGCGAGCCGCTGTTCTGTAAGAGAAAATCTATGGCCTCCGGGCGCGTCATGCCTTTGCGATACTGGCGGTCTTCGCGCACCGCGTCAAAGCAATCCACGACCGTCAGGATGCGCGCCGTGAGAGGAATCTCTTCGGCTTTCAACCCGTCGGGGTAGCCCTTCCCATCCCATCTCTCATGATGATGCCGGACAATCGGCACGACCGGGTAAGGAAACTCTACGCGGCTCAGAATCTGCGCGCCGATGATGGTGTGCAGCTTCATTTTTTCAAACTCGGCGGCGGTCAGTTTGCCAGGCTTGTTGATGATGTAATCCGGGACGGCAATCTTGCCTATGTCATGGAGCAAGGCTCCGGCTTTGAGCGCCTCAATCTCCGCCTTATTGCAGCCCAGAATGTGCGCCACGCCAGCCGCATAAATCTGCACGCGCAAGACATGCTCATGCGTCACTTCGTCTTTGGCGTTGATGGCGACGGCGAGGGCTTCTATGGTCTCGCGGTGCGCTTTCTCGACCAGATGAATGCGCTGCTGGACGCCGCTGTGATACTGGCGATGCCCGAAGTAGATGGCGGCGAGAATTGGACCACCGATGACGATTGACGCCAGCACGTCGTATTGAAAAGCGAAGTACATGAGGCTCGCCGCCGCGCTGGTCGGCAAGACGAGCGGCGCGGCGCACAGAAAGTTGATCCGCCATTCGTGCAGGATGGCGCTCCCGTGGCGCATCGCGATGAGCGTCGAAATCAGTCCCCAGTTGAGGATGACCTGAACGATGCTCGCCACCAGGACCGCCACGGCGGCAGCCGCGAAAGTGTGATGATCGCTCGCGCCCGCTTCGTGCCAGCCGTAACGCAACACCGCGTTGAGAGACGCAGCAGCGGCGGCGGCGGCCAGCGACATCATGCCGTAAGAGAAGAGATTGCTGGAGAGACGGCGCACCGTGCGGCGCGATGAAGTGAAGCCTTCGATGCCCGCCACGAAGACCGCCGCCGCAGGGCCGTGCCAGCACGCGATGAGCAACACGAAAGCATCCGAGAGCGTGAAGCTAATCTTCTCATGCGTAAACTTCCAGTTTGACGGCATGGGAAAGGTGTTCGGGAACATGCCGACAAAGATGACGAGCGGCGTCAGCGTGAGGATAGCCAACTGGTCGCGCCAGGCGTATTCGGTCAAGAGACCAACGGCGGCGATGAGCCAGATGCAGAGACCTGCAACCGTCACCGCTGCCTGGTAAATACGACTCTTGTGGTTGGCTTGCGCTTGACTCATGTCTTCCGGTTGATGTTGAAGCGTCGAAGAGGGGGACGCGGGCCACGCTCCCCTCTTCGACCGAATTTATTTAACGGCGAGGAAAGAGCGGGCTGTTGGCGGAAAGACGCTGGACGTTCATCGGAATTGCGCTCTCGCCCTGAATCATGACTTGCTCTTCGCTGTTACCAGTCGAACTCGGGTCAACGATGTTCGAGGCCCATGTGCTCTGGTTGTCGAAAGTCCATCCCTTCGCCGCGCCGTTTGAGAGCGTGCCATCGTCGCAGCCGTATTCGCTTGAGAGGATATAACCGCTTGAGAGGATGTAACCGCTTGAGAGGATGTAATCACTGGAAAGAATATAGCCGCTTGAGAGGATGTAATCGCTGGAAAGAATGTAGCCGTTTGAGAAAACGTAACTGCCATCCGGCATCTGATAGCCGTCGGCGACGACAAAGCCGCCCGCCAGGACGCTGCCGCCCGCCAGTTGATAACCGCTCGTGAGCATCAGGTGATCAGTGAAAGACACGCCTTCGACCCACACGAGGCCGTTGTTGAGCGGAACCGCTTCGCCCGCGATGGGCGCGTTGAGACCCAGATTTGAGTAAGTCACGTTTCTGGTTTTAATCAGGTTCTCGCCAAGCTTCGCGCGGTCTGCATCCTGTCGAATGGCTCTGGCAAGCGTCAGCGCGGCGCTCGCGTTCAACTCGCCCGCGCCCTCGGTGATGATGCGCTCGAAGGTCGTCATGCGATGGGTCATGACCATGTTTTCATAGACGGGCAGGCGTTGAGCCGTGCGCATCAAGAGAGCCTTGACGATCTTCGGCGTGAGCGAGGGGTTGGCTTCGAGCATGAGAGCGACTGTGCCGGAGACGACCGGCGCGGCGAACGAAGTGCCGCTCAAGATTTGATAAGTCCCCGTGGCCTGCGGCACGTTCGTGCTGGTGTTGCCTTGCACGAGACCGCCGATGATTCCGCCGCCGCCCGTGTTTGAATAGTTGTTGCTCGGAGAAGGCGACGAGGTGAGTGTTTCCGCCGCGCCCGTGCGGTTGCCCGGCGCGACGAGGTCCGGCTTGACGACTCCATCCACGAGCGTTGGCCCACGCGATGAATAACTCGTCACCGTATCGTCCGAGCGCGCGTTGGTCTGCTGCGTGTTGGACGCGCCGACCGTGATGACTTTCGGAGAGTTGGCGGGCGAGAGAATCCCGCCGTAGATGGTCTGACCGGCGGAGTCTTTGCCCCAATTGCCAGCGGCCACGACGACGACTATCCCGGCGTCAACAGCCTTGCCGACGGCCAGGCACAGCGGGTCCGTCTTGTAGCTCTGCGTGACGGGCGCGCCGAGCGACAGATTCATCACGCGTATCTTATAAGTGTCCTTGTTCTGGATGGCCCAGTTGATGCCCGCGACGACGTTCGAGACCGTGCCCATGCCCTGCGAGTTGAGCACGCGCACGTCAACCAGATTAGCGTTCGTGGCGACGCCGCCGTAAGTCGGTGAGCCAGCGTGTTGAGTCGCGTTGTTTTCGCTCGACTGGCCCGTGCCCGCCGCGACGCCCGCCGTGTGCGTGCCGTGCCCGTAAACGTCCCCGTTCTCCTTGTTCGTGTAGCCCTCGCCTGTGAAATCTATGTGCTTGAGGATGCGGTTGTAAGACTGTATGTAAGTGGTCGAGGTGAGCCAGATGATGCCGAGCGCGCCGCCGCTCTGTTGTTTCCGGTAGCCGTTAAACTCCGCCGCGTCCGCCGGGCTGATGCCGCTATCGAGGACGGCGATGCCTATGTTATTGCCCGCGCCGCCATTCGCCACGCCGCTGCCGATGACTCCCTGCGAATCCACAGGCAGAACTTTGCTCGCGCCCGTCGTGACTTCCAGATGGCTCGTGTTATCCGTCGAGAGCGAGCGCACGGGCTGGTCCTCAGACATCCATGACACGTCTGCGCTCGCGGAGAGTTCTTCCAACTTCGAGACCGGAACATCCGCGACCATCTGGCCCAGCGAATCCAATTGCTGGCTGACGCTGCCGCCGACACTCTGAAGCGCCTGGCGCGTGCGCGTCGCCGCCGCCGCGTCGCTCGACAAATTGAGAATGATGCGCGTCTTCTCAGAGCCGTTGTCGGCCCTCACATTGCGAGCGCGCGCGTGTAACCCTTCGGTCATTTTACGTCGCACCGAGCGCCCCTCCGTCGCTTGCCCCAGGACCTTGGGCGAGCGCGGGAACGCGCCAGCCATAGGCAGCAGCAACGAGAGAATGAGAAAGAAAATTGGGGACTTGCGCATCTATTAGGACTCCTCACGAAGTTGAAAAAATTCGGCGAGACGGGCTGCCTGCCACGCACCGGAAGGCTCGTGCGCGTGAATAGTTAAACAAGGCGTGTGCCATGTCTCGCCAGCCGCTTAAACCGTTGCAGAGATTCGAGCAGGCGCGCACGCCAGATAATTCGCCCGGTCTCTTTGACGCAACTCTGATTGATCGGTCAGGTCAAAAAGACAGCCGTTGAATGAGGGCGAAAAAGATATTCACCACCGCAGACACAGAGCGCACAGAGTCAGCACAGAGAGTTGAATGCTTATCTCTGTGAGTCCTCTGTGTCCTCTGTGTCTGTGGTGGTGAACGCCTCTTCCATAATCACTCAACTTAAAGAGACCCGCGATCGCTTCTTATCTCTATTTCTTCTTTCCAGGCGCTTCGTTGTAAAATCTTTTGTGAGCAAATTCATGCTGGCGGTCGGGAAATCAGTTTGAGTAATAATCCTTACGCGGGGCGACCGAGCGTCTGTCGCAATTGTAGTGCGTTGGTGGCTGCGGGTGAGGGCGCTTGCGGGCAGTGCGGAGCGCCCCCCGGCAGCGTGGCCGTGTCAAACTCGCAGCCAGACGCGTCCGGCTATGTTTACGACAGGGAAACGATACGCTTTGCACACGCCGTCCTGAATCGTCCTTACCTTTTCACGATTGCCTTCCTCATCGCAAACTTTTTCGTCTTTCTCATGATGTGGTTCGAGAGCGGTCTCAATCATCTCCCCATCCTGGAGCCTTTTTCGCCTCAGGTGCTGCTCGCTTTCGGAGCCAAGCTCAACAGCCTGCTCAGCGCGGAGCATCAGTACTGGCGTTTCGTGACGCCGATTTTTATTCACGTTAATCTCATTCATCTGCTGGTCAACATGTACAGCCTGTGGGCGATTGGGCCAACCGTCGAGAAGTTGTACGGCTCTGCCAAGTTCGTCGTCTTCTGGGTTCTGGCGGGCGTCGCCGGGGTCCTCGCCAGTTACCTCACCGTGAGACCGAATTTGCATGTCGGTGCAGTGGGAAGTTTTATTTTCAGGGCATCGGACGTGCCTTCTGCCGGAGCCTCCGGCGCGCTCTTCGGTCTGGTCGGCGTGCTCTTCGTCTTCGGCATCAAGTACAGGCATGAATTGCCGGAAGGTTTTAAGCGCGCCTTCGGCACTGGACTCCTGCCAGTAATTATTTTCAATCTCTTCATAGGCTATGTCGGGAGAGGTTTTATAGATAACGCGGCGCACCTCGGCGGCTTTGTGGCGGGCGCTGCACTGGCGCTCCCGGTTGACTACAAAAGACCCGGCGCGCATGGGCCTGTGCCGCTCATCTGGCAAGCCCTCCAAATCGCCGCGCTCCTGCTCGTCGCCGCAGGTTTTCTCATGGTCGAGCGCAGGTTTCCCGCCCAGTCTTTGAAAGATTCTGAGAGTGCGGCTGCCCAGGCCGCGCTGCCGGGCGGAGGGGCCGGGGCGAACTTCGTCGCCAACCTGGACGCGGTCAACAATGCTCAGACGGCTTTCCTCAAGGCGCTGGTGGATAAAGATACGAGCGAGATTGAAAGGGCCGTGACCGCGCTCGATAGTGCGCCGCAGGTGGATGCGGAAACGGATGCCTTGCGCGGCGATTTGAAATCTCTGCTGGCCCGCGCTAAAGATTACGCTGGCGGCGCGGGCGGGCCTCTCCAACACAAAGAGGCGAAGGCGAAGCAGAAAAACGCAGGGATGATTTTCAAGGACTTTGAAGCGTGGCACCAGCGATACGATAACTGGACCACGAATGAGAGTGACAAGACGGGAGTTAAATTGGTCCCGGAGGCTTCCCCAAAGCAGAATCCCACGGACGGTAAATAAGCTGTAAATAATCCGAAGCTTTCAAAAAATTCGCTCGCCTCTCCTGTGCGAGCCGTAAGAGGAGACTTGAGAAGAGATGGAAATCAAGAAAGTCGGTGTGCTCGGCTGCGGCCTGATGGGTTCGGGCATCGCGCAGACGGCGGCCAGCGCGGGTTTTGCAACAGTCGTCCGCGAAGTCTCGGATGAACTCATCAACAAAGGCTTCGCGGGCATAGAGAAATCGCTCGCCCGCTTCGCGGAGAAGGGCACGATAACCGGCGACCAACAGAAGGAGATTCGCGGTCGTCTCAAGGGTACGACCTCCTTTGAAGACCTCGCCGATTGCGACATTATCATCGAAGCGATTATCGAAAACCTGGACATCAAGCGCGAGACCTACGCCCGACTGGATGCGCTCTGCAAGCCTGACACTATCTTCGCCTCGAACACTTCATCAATCTCCATCACGGAAATGATGACCGCCACTTCGACTGACAGGCAACGCCGCTTTATCGGGATGCATTTTTTCAATCCCGTGCCCCTCATGAAACTGGTCGAAGTGATTCGCACGATCCTCACGGACGAGGCCGTTTACGAACAGGCTATAGAGTTCGGCGGGCGTCTCGGCAAGACGACGGTGCGCGCCAGCGACAAGACGGGCTTTATCGTCAATCGCCTGCTCGTGCCGTACATGCTCGATGCGATACGCGCGCTCGAAGAGGGCGTCGGCTCCATCCTGGATATTGATAACGCGATGAAACTCGGCTGCGGCTATCCTATGGGACCATTCACGCTCGGCGACTTCGTCGGACTCGATACGACCTACTACATAGCTGAAATCATGTTCAACGAATTCCGCGAGAAACGCTTCGCCCCGCCCCCGCTTCTCAAGCGCATGGTCCTCGCTGGCCTCTATGGCCGCAAGTCCGGTCGCGGCTTCTACGATTACACAGCCGACCCCAGGAACCCTCAACCGATGAACCTTCTATAAGTCTGGAGTCGGGGG
>DASYML010000023.1:0-9359 GCA_036009045.1 Pyrinomonadaceae bacterium | reverse complement strand
CGACGCGGCGACGCGGCAACGCGGCGAAAAAGAAATCGGCGCGGCGTTGATAAGTCTTTCATCGCCGCGTCTCCGCGTCTCCGCGTCGCCGCGTCCGTTTCTCATCCTTCGTCCTTCAAAGTTCAATCCACGGCGTCGGCTCTTTCGCAAACGAGAGGCTGATTTCTGTGTCTGCCTGAAAGAGCGGGGCGCGCTCCTTGAGAGCCATCTCAGCGGAGATTTTCGCCACGTAAGGATTGTTGGCGCGTTGCGAAAGATGCGCGAGCACGATGTGGCGTGCCGTGGCGTCGAACCCGTCTCGCAGCCACTCCGCGACATCCTCGTTCGAGAGATGCCCCGTCCGCGAAAGGATTCGCTGCTTCAACTCCCAGGGGTAAACCTCGCAAGCCTTGAGCATGTCGCGGCTGTGGTTGGACTCCATGATGATGGCCGCGCAGCCGCGCAGGCGTTCCGTGATGAGCGTCGTGATATGGCCGAAGTCCATCAGGGTCGCGACGCAGACGCCGTCATGCTTCGCCGTAAAACCGAAGTTGTCCACAGCGTCGTGCGGAATCGTGAACGGGTGAAAGTCTATCGCGCCGATGCGAAAATCTTTGCTCGATTCGATCTCTTCCACGCGGTCGCGCAGGGCGTCCGCGCGCTTGCGCCACTCGTCGTTCCCCACGGCATGACGCTCGTTGATGTAAGCCTCGCGCGTTTGGCCCGACATATAGACGGGGCACTGCAAACTCTTCAACAGGACGCGCAGCCCGCCCGCGTGATCGCCGTGCTCGTGCGTAATAATAATCCCGTCCAGCCGCGTCGCATCCTCGCCCACCAGGGCCAGCCGCCGGATAGTCTCACGCGCGCTCATCCCCGCGTCCACCAGCACACGCGTCTCCCCCGCGACAATCAAAATCGCGTTCCCCGTCGAACCGCTCCCCAACACACAAAATCGCATCTGTTAATCCATAGAGGCTAGAGGCTGGAGACTAGAGGCCGGGTAAAAGCAAAGAAGTTTTAACTAACCTCTCACCTCTCATCTCTGACCTTCAACCACTAGCCTCTCATCTCTGACCTCTCTTCCCAGCCTCTAGTCCCTAGCCTCCAGTCTCACATCAAATTCCTATTTACTCAACTGCAACTTGGAGACCTTGTTCGCGCCGACGATGTAGAGATGATTTTCCGCATCGAAGGCCATCCCCTCGACCGTGTGCGGAGGCTTGATGGTTTCCAGATAACGTCCATCGTCCGCGAAAATCTCTATGCCGTTGAAGGTGTCGCTGACATAAACACGGCTCTGGTTATCAATCGCAATCGCGTTCGGCATCTTGAACTGTCCGGGCGCGCTGCCCTCGCTGCCGAACTTGCTGACGTACTTGCCTGCGGGCGTGAATTTGAAGACGGCCAAATCTTCCGAGTCGTACCAGTGCTCGCCGTTGACAGCGCCCAGCGCGTAAAGCGCGAAAGTATTGCCCAGCCCGTCCACCGCCACGCGCAACGCTTCGACCGTCATCTCCTTGCCCTGCACGCTGCTGACGAATTTGTGAACGCGCCTCGCATCCTTCCCGTTCGCGCCAAGATGGACCAGTTCATCATCTCCACCCTTCGACGATACGATCATCAGGCTCCCGTCCGCGAGGACCGCCGCGTTCTCTATATAGTCCGTCCCGTGCGCGACGCCGAGCCGCTCGCCGTTCTCACCCTTATACTTGACGACGACGCCGCCCAGAATGACATACACGTTTCCCGCGCGGTCAGCCAGCAAGCCTTCCGGCCCGTGATGAAGTTTTTCCGCGCCCTTCTCATTGATGGTCCATAAATCAACGAACTTGCCCGCCGCGTCAAACTTCTGTACTCGCAAAGTATCGTCCGAGACGTAGATATTCCCGCCAGCGTCCAAGGCTATCTCCGCCGCATCCTGAAAGAGACCTGGGCCGGTTCCACTCTCTCCGAAAGTCAGAAGTATGATTGGCCCAGTGGGCGTCGGTGATGGAGTGTAGCTCGGCCCAACACGCGAGGGGCCGGGGATCGGAGGAGTAACCACTCTCACATTTTTGGTGGTCGGATGCCAGGGCAAGAGGAGCGCCAGGAGGACGATGAAAATCGTGGTTCCGAGGACGATGAACAACGTGCGTAAAGGGTCTGCGGTTTCGGGAGGTGTTGGCGCGCTCTCGCTGAAAGAGTTTCGACGCGGGCGCAGGGACTCCGGTACGATGACGGTTGAGCCGCACCAGGGACATTTGACAGTCTCGCTGCTGATGGGTACGGCTGGCATCGCAGCGCCGCAGGCAGGACAGGAAAAGGTCTCCAATCAGCGTGCTCCTTCCGTGCTCATACGCTCTCTTACATATAGAGCGTCCATGTCAGTACCGCCTGCGGTAGCGGGCGGGTCTTCAAGGTTGAGCGCCCGCCCGCTACCGCAGGCGGTACTGACAATCTCCATCAACTCAAAGATTGGTCCTCTTTCAAATCTCCAAACGCGCGCGGTCCACGCGAAAGCCGTTGAGGTCTCCGAGCGCGGCGAGCGCCAGCGCTTCCGATGTGAAGGAGGCGCATGCGACACGTTGCAGGTCTTCGACCGTGACGGCGGAGAGACGGCTGATGATTTCGTCGGGCGTGATGCGGCGACCGTGGATGATCTCCTGCCGGGCCAAGGCTCCGGCGCGCGCGCTGGAAGATTCCAGGCCCAGCAGGATGGAAGAGATGGATTGATCCTTGACGAGCGCGAGTTCCTCTTCGCTGACGCGTTCGCGCACGGCGCGGCGCAGTTCGCTCAACGAGAGGTCCAGTACCTGGTCCAGATGCGCGGGCGAAGTTCCGGCGTAGATGTTGAAGACGCCCGTATCTGTGAAGGCCGTCGCGCCCGCGCCGACAGAGTATGCGAGACCGCGTTCTTCGCGGATAGATTGCCAGAGACGGCTAGAGGTTCCGCCGCCGATGACGGAGGCTAAGAGGCTCGCGGCGTAGCGTTCCTCGTCTCTCGCGTGGGGCCAGGGGCTGGCGATAATCAGGTGCGCCTGTTCCAGTTCCTTCTTGCGCTCAATGAGGATGGGAGCGGCTGTGGCGGGCACAACGGATTGTTCGTCGCTCCCGGCGGATGCCGTCGCTTCCGGTCCACCTTCCGGTCCAGCTTCTGCGAAAGCGCGCCCGGCGAGTTCGACCAGTTGCTCGTGTTGGACGTTTCCGGCGGCGGCGATGACGAGATTGCGCGGCGCATACTCGCGCGCGTGATAGCCAGCGGTCTTTTCCCTGTCGAAGGATGAGACGGTCTCTTCCGTGCCCTCTATCGGGCGGCCCAGCGGGTGGTCCGGGAAATAGGCCGCGTTGAAGAGTTCGCCCAAAAATTCATCCGGCGTGTCTTCGACCATCTTCATCTCTTCGATGATGACCTTCTGCTCGCGCAGGAGGTCTTCCTGATCAAAGCGCGGGCGCGCCAGCATGTCCGAGAGCAAGTCGAATGCCTGGACCAATCCCGTGTCCGCGACCTTCATCGCAAAGCCCGTGATCTCGTGCGTCGTGTAGGCGTCGAGGTGTCCGCCAAGACGATCCGATTCAACCGCGATGTCCAGGGCCGTGCGCCTGGACGTGCCTTTGAAGACGGCGTGTTCGATGAAATGGCAGATGCCATTGAGCACCGTTGATTCGTGACGCGAACCGCGCCGGACCCAGATACCGACGGTCACGGAGCGCAGGCCCGGCATGTGTTCCGTCAGGATGGTGAGGCCGTTCGGAAGCCTCGAAGATTGAACTTGGTCTATCATAATGATTGATGAAAAGCCTTTGAGCCATACTGGCTGAAGAAAGAAGCATCCTCTAAAACATAGCATCCTAACACGTCGCAAAACGAGAGGCCAGGAACTAGAGGCTGGAGACTGGAGACTGGTTAAAAACGTCCTTGCTTTGACCAGTCTCCAGCCTCCAGTCTCCAGTCTCTCGTGCTTATCTTCTTGACACTCTTCGTGATGTGACGGAAAATGGCTTCACTCAGGCGGGTTTAACTTGTGCCGGTAGGTGAGGCGCACCCCAGGCGCTTCGCTTTTTTAGACTTGCAGGGCAACATCCTCGACAGCCCTGGTCATCAGATGTTTGTTACAGAGAATCTTGCCTTCGTGAAAATGATACTGTCGAGAGAGTATCGCTTGAGAGCGCGCGACGCGTTTGAGATGGCTCAACGCCTGTGCGCGCCTGTGGAGGTTTGGCCCAGATGAGAAAAGCTTTACATCCAGCCGGTTTGACCTTGCTCGTCTTGTCCCTCCTGTGTACGGCGAGCGCGCCGCAAACTTACGGGCGCAACGTCAGTAGCAGCGGCGGCGGCAGTGGCCGCGCCTTCGGGACAATCAGCGGACTGGTCAAAGATAACAACGGCAATCCGCTCGCGGGCGCTGTCATTTCGCTCATCAAGGAGGGCGCGAACGCCGTCATCAAGGAGACGCGCAGCGCCGCCGACGGCAGCTTTCACGCGCGCATCGCTCCCGGTCGTTATAACGTCCGCGCCATCGCCGACGGCTTTAACGAAGCCCTCTTCAACTCCGTGCAGGTCCGCGCCTCCGATGAGGTCGTCTATCATTTTAACCTTGAACGCGTCGGGCAGGGCCGCACCGCGCCGGAAAGACGCAGAGACCGCGACAACGTGCGCTGGCGCATCATGGCGACGCAGACACGCCGCTCCATCTTTCAGGAGCAGCAGGGCGAAGATGAAGACATACGCCGCGTCCTCGGCAGCGTTGACGCCGCCGCCGATGTGGACGAGGCCGAGACTAACGGCGAAACGGAAACCGCCACCCTCAACGATGAATCCGCCCTCAACAATGAAAACTCCGAAAGCAAGCACTTGCCGCGCACGCAGGGCGTCGTAGAGACTTACGCCGCGACCTCTTCAAACAGTTCGACTCCCGTTTACGCGGGAATGAATTTCGCCTTCGTCGTGCCCGCGAGTAATCAGGTTGATCTGATTTTCATGGGCCAGACGGGCACGGGGCGGGGCGCGTCTCAAAGACTCGAAACAACCGCTCGCGTGCGGGCTGGCGAACGCCATCGCGTCAGCCTGAGCATCGGCGCGGACCAACTCGGCGCGGCCTCCTACCTGAAGAAGATGAACGAGCGCGGCGCGCTGGGCCAGGTCTCTTTGCGCGCGGTTGACGAGTGGATCGTGCGCGACGGCATCGTGGTCGTACTCGGCCTCGATTACTCGCGTTTCCTGGGCGCGAGCACCGCCGATTCTTTCAGCCCGCGCATAGGTTTCCAGATGGATGCCAACGCGCGGACGCGCGTCAAGGCGTCCTATGCTCCTGGCGGCGAAGAGCGCAACGCGCAGAGCAGCATCGGATTTGAAGGCCACCAGATTACCTTCAAGCAGCCGGTGCGTGGGCCTATCGCACTCGTTGACGGGCGCGCGGTGATGGAACGCACGCGCCGTTTCGAGTTCGGCGTCGAAAGAGTGATTGACAACGAATCGAGTTTTGAAGCGACGGCCTTCTTCGACACGACGAACAATCGCGGCGTGGGACTCTTGAGCACCCCGCTCGCGGCCTTCAATAACGAGAACGGCGAGGCGCTCATCAACGTCGCCAACCAGCAGGGCGCGGCGCGCGGGATGCGCGTCGTTTACACGCGCCGCGTGAGCCGCATTCTCAATGCCTCTGCGGGCTATTCTTTCGGGCGCGGTCAGAGTCTCACGACGAAAGGTCTGACCAATCCGGCGGCGATGTTCCAGAACGACTTTTTCCAGAGCGCCGCGCTGCAACTCGGCGCGGACCTGGGTTCCGGCACGCACGTCCGCACGGTCTTTCGCTTCTCTCCGAAAGCGACCGTCTTCGCCATAGACCCCTTCGCCGGGCGGCTCGCTGTTTACGACCCGTCGCTGAGCATTATGGTGACGCAGGATTTGCCCAGCTTCGGCTTGCCCTTGCGCGCAGAGGCCGTGATTGACGCGCGCAACCTGCTCGATACGCAAACGAGCACGGAGGATTCAGAGACCTTATTGCAATTGAACTCTGCGGCGCGTCGCTCCGTGCGCGGCGGTATCTCCGTGAGGTTTTAAAAGAAGCGAAAGGGGAGAGTCGAAAGCAGCAAGAGCGGGCTTCAAAATGAGCCTTCTCTTTTTCGACTTTTCCCTTTTTGGCTTTTCCCCTGTTTTCCAAATTCTCGTATAACTACGAAAACTTGGATTTATCCAGAACCGTGCCGGAGGACTAAGTTTCTGTTTCATCAAGCGGTTAAGCGAGTAGAATATTCTTGTGCGAGCGGTCCCTGCTCGCCCCTGTGTGAAATTGGCGACGGAGGAAGCGGGAAAGGCTTGCGCGGGGCGTTGCCTGGAAGGCTGGTTGGAACATTGATTGCTTGATTTTTCCGTTTGTCGGAGTGTGCGCTTAGGTTAAAAGGATGTGACGCACGTTGAAAGAGTCTGTGCTGACAACGCGAACGCTGGTCCTGATGTTCGGGGCGATCCTGCTGATTACCGCCGGAGGCATCAACTTCGCCCAGCGTCTCAAGCGCGTCCCCCCTCCCACAGACGGCGTCGAATGGACGGAGACCAAAGACGGCATCATCGCTCGCTCGGTCGCGCAGGGTTCGGCGGGCGGTCGCGCGGGCATTCTTCCGGGCGACCATCTGTTAGGCATCAGTGCGGTTGATACGGACCACCCGGATGAGGTCGTGCGCGCCAGCGATGTGCAAATCTATCTCTCAGAGGCACACGTCGGCGGTCAACTTCACTACCTTATCGAGCGGCCCTCTTGGCCCACGGAGACGCGCTTCTACAATGCGGACCTGGACAATCTACAACCGCTTCAGAACTGGACCGACCGCGACCTGTATCTCAACCTCATCGGTCTCGTCTATCTCTTCATAGGCTTCTTCGTACTCTTCAAGCAGGGCGGGCGCGCACCCTACGTGCTGCACTTTACGACCCTCTGCCTGGCCGCCTTCGTCTTTCATTTCTACAAGCCCGTCGGCTCCTATAAAGACCTGGACCTCGCTATCGCGTTTCTGGACGATGCCGCGCTGGTCATCTTCGCGCCGCTCTTCCTGCACTTCTGCGCCATCTATCCGACGCGCTATCATCTCTCGAAGGAGCGGCGCTGGCTCGCCGTGCTGCTCTACGTGCCCGCGCTGGTCCTGCTGGCTTTCGCGGTCGCGGTCTATTTCCCGCTCCCGCATTTAGTTCTCTCAGAGAACGTCATCAACTGGTTTTACAAACTCATCTTCGCGCACTTCGCCCTCGCGCTGGTGGCGAGCGCTGTGTTGCTGGTCCGCACTTTCGTGAAGAGCCGGTCGGCTGTCGTGCGCCAGCAGTTAAAGTGGGTCGTGTGGGGTTCGGCGCTGGCGATTACGCCCTTCACGCTGCTCTACGCCGTCGGCTATATCTTTGAAGCGAACAGCGAGAGCCTGGTCACGGATGTGGCCGTCCTGCCGCTCATACTGATTCCGCTCGCGTTCGGTTATTCGGTGGTCCGCTATCGCCTGATGGATGTGGAACTGGTGGTGCGACGCGCGGCGGTCTACGCGGTGACGACGATTGCCATCGCCATCATGATCGGCGCGGTGGTCTACAGCGCGGGACTCTATGCCCTGAGCGGAGATGTCATCGCGAGCGGCGAAATCACTTTGCGCGTCATCATCGCTATCGCGGCGATGGCTTTGATAGTCATGATCGCCGCGCCGATTAAGAATTTCCTGCAAGAGAGGGTGGACCGCATCTTCTACGGCGAGCGCTATGACATGCGCAATAGCCTCTTGGACTTCGGGCGCACGCTCTCCGCCACGACCGCGCTTGAGCCGCTTCTGGATGCGCTCGTCAGTCGTCTTCAACAGGTTCTCAACGTCAAGCGCATCGCCATCTTCATAGAAGACACGCGCACTCCCGCAGGTTACAGCGTGGCGCGTGCGGCGGGGCTTTCCGAATCCATGATCGTGCCGCCGGATTTCCGCGAGATGATTCGCGTGCGCTCGGCTGAGACGGGCATCGTCCGCGCCGACGACCTGGACCTCGCGCCGCAGACCGCAGGGTTCGTGAGGCGCGCGCTTCATTACTATGTGCCGTGCGTCGTGCGCGGGCGGATGGTCGCGGTCATCGGTCTTGGGAGTTCGGTTGACGGCGCGCTGCTCTCTTCGGAAGACGTGGACATACTCCGCACCGTCTCCGGTTACGTCGCCGTCGCGGTTGAGAACAGCCTGCTCTACCAGGAGCAACAGGAGCGCGCGGCGGAGATGGAACTCCTCAAGGAATTCAACGAGTCCATCGTCGAATCCATCAACGTCGGTCTGCTCGCGGTTGATTTGGAGGGACGCATCACGCGCTGCAATTCCGCGCTCGAAGAGATACTCGAAGTGAGGCGCGATACGAGCGTGGGCCGGTACGTCGAAGACCTCTTCGCGGAAGACTTCGCGGAGACTTTGCGACAGGTACTGGACAGCGCCGGGTGGCATTTGTCCGAACTGCGCCATATCTACAAACTGCACACGGCGACGCGCGCGGGCCGCTCGCTGGTCCTCAATATAGCCATCGCGCCGCTTCGTTCCGACTCGCCCGACGCGACCGGCGCGCTCGTCGTCCTCGAAGACGTGACCGCGCGCACGCGTCTCGAAGAACAGTTGATGCAGCGAGAGAAACTCTCATCCATAGGCTTGCTCGCGGCGGGCGTCGCGCATGAAGTCAACACGCCTTTGACGGGCGTTTCGTCCTACACGCAGATGCTTTTGGGGATGCTGCCCGAAACGGACCCGAAGCACGCGCTGCTTCAGAAGGTGCGAAGACAGGCCGACCGCGCCTCCAACATCGTCAACAACCTGCTCAACTTTTCTCGCACGGGCGGCGCGACCGAGTTCAACGAATTGGACCTCCATCGCGTGCTCGACGACACCTTGCAACTGCTTGAGCCGCAACTGCGCCGTAACCAGATAGAGATTGCGCGCCAGTACGCATCCACGCTGCCGCGCGTGTTCGGCAACGCGGGCAAACTGCAACAGGTCTTCACGAACCTGCTGCTCAACGCGCGCGACGCGATTCCAGAAGGCGGCTCCATCACCCTGCGGACCACCACGAGCGACGATGATTCGGTCGTCATCGAAGTCTCAGACACGGGCATCGGCATCTCGCCGGAAAACGTCGCCAAGATTTACGACCCCTTCTTCACCACCAAGGGCGTCGGGCGCGGTACGGGCCTCGGCCTCGCAGTCTCCTACGGCATCGTCCAGGAACACTCCGGCCACATCGCCGTCCAGAGCCTCCCCGGTCGCGGCACCACCTTCCGCATCACTCTTCCAACGGTCAACTCACACGCGCACATGCAGGCAGCGGGAGACTGAGAAGCAAGAGGCTGGAGGCTTGAGACTGGAGACTGGTCAACAGCAGATGTCTTGACCAGACTCCAGTCTCA
>DASYML010000022.1:0-7563 GCA_036009045.1 Pyrinomonadaceae bacterium | reverse complement strand
CAAATCTGCGATAGATGGCATTCCAATAGCCGTACTCTTTTGGCAGCAGTCGCCACTGTGCGCCTGAACGGGCCATCCAGAGCACGGCAGAGAGAAAGCGTCGGCATTGATGCTCTTGGCCGACATAGACGTTCGGATGAGATTGTAAGATGGGCAGCATTTTCTGCCACTGTTCGTTAGATAAAGTCAGGGGTAGCATTCAAAGAGCTTAACCTGAAATGTAAACAGAACCAAGCAAATCCTAATACACAATTGCGTAAGTTTTGAGTTGACGGGCTTATGCGATTGTGTAATATTGTTTTCGCGTTCGGTAATGAAAAAAGCGGATGATTGACTAAATTTGAACCATCCGCATCACTCGTAAGTTGTTGAAAATTGAGGCTTGGCAGTAGCCACTGGCCGATTTGACTGCCAGTCATGCGCTCTCCCAGCTGAGCTACGGCCCCTTAGGTTGGGTGAAATGTCTCGGTCGCGCGCGACGGAAGAGACAGAGTAGCGTAGCGCGGGAAAGCGAGTCAAGCGCGGTTCAGGCGAGCCAGGCGCGGGTCAGGCGCGTCTGCGGCGGGCGCCGAAGAAGGCGACGCCCGCGCCTATGAGGAGCAGGAGAAGGCCGCCCACGACGCGCAAAGTGTTGGGGTACTGGTGAACGTTCGTGTTGGTGATGACGATGGTCGTGTCTGGTTCGAGGAACAGCGCGCGGTAGGCCATGACGCCGCCCACGGCTGCGATCAAGACGCCGATGATGAAGACGAAGACTCTCATGATTGCGGAATGCGGATTTGGGATTGCGGATTAAAGAACGCGTTAAAGAGGTCGAAAGTTTTTTCTTTCAATCCGCAATCCGCAATCCTGAATGGAATCATTTTCCTTTGAAGGCGGGCTTGCGTTTTTCGAGGAAAGCCTTGACGCCCTCATCCTTGTCTTGGCTTGAGAAACAGAGCGCGAAGAGGTCAACTTCGCGGCGCAGTCCCTCGTCCAAGTTTGAGCGCGAGGCGAGCTTGACGGCCTCCTTCGCCATGCTCAGGGCGACGGGGCTTTTCTCCGCGATGCGATTGGCAATCTCCATCGTCTTGCCGAGGAGGTCAGCGGCGGGCACGACCATGTTGACGAGGCCGAGGCGGAGGGCCGTCTGCGCGTCTATGATCTCACCTGTGAGAATCAACTCCATCGCCTTGCCTTCGCCGACGAGGCGCGTCAGGCGCTGCGTGCCGCCGCCGCCGGGGATGATGCCGAGATTGATTTCGGGCTGGCCGAAGCTGGCCGTCTCGCTGGCGATGCGCAGGTCGCAGGCGAGCGCGAGTTCGTTGCCGCCGCCGAGGCAGTAGCCGTTAATCATGGCGATGACGGGTTTGGGGAAAGCGTCAATCGCCGTGAACAGAGAACGGCCCAGCATCACTTCGCGTTGGGTGAGCGCGGTGCGCCCGGCGAACTCCGCGATGTCCGCGCCCGCGATGAAGGCTTTGTCGCCAGCGCCCGTGAAGATGACGACGCCAACGCCTTCGTCTTCGCGCAACTCTTCGAGGACGCTCGCGCCTTCCGAGCGCGTCTGGATGTTGAGAGCGTTTCTTTTTTCGGGGCGATTAATCGTCACGATGGCGACGCGACCGCGACGCTCGACGAGCAGAGTCTCATAAGATTGGGCCATTGTTTTAACTCCGGGATTGATGATGCAAAGATTATTGGTCCAGAGCGGATAAAGGATTTATTCCGATGCGGGCGGGTCGCTCTCAGGTTCGGGCGAGGCTGGTTGCTCGTCCGCGACCCAGGAGACGAAGAGGCGCAGCCAGTTCTCGACAGGCTCGCTGATGGAGACGCCGACGCGGGCCGTGCCGTAGATGGCGGGCGCGACGCGCACGACCGTCGCCGTCACTTCGATGGGAGAGCCGTCGGGCCTGTGCGCGCGCAGGTAGAGGCGTTCGCCGCGATTGACTCGCTGGTTGAGATGAAAGAGCGCGCCGCCCGTCGAGATGTCATCCGTTTCCGTCGGCTCGCTCCAGGCCGCTCCATCCTCCGCGCGTCCTGAAACAACGACCGGCAGCCGCAAGGCCATGCGCAACGCGAAGCGTCTCTCCTCGTTGTTGATCGGTGTGCTCATAAGCAGTTTTCAGTTTACAGTTTTGAGTTTTCAGTTTTCAGAAAAATTCAACTCGTCTTTTCCGAAAACTGAAAACTCAAAACTGTAAACTATTTATCGTCCCATTGATAAAAACCTGCGCCGCTCTTTTTGCCGAGTTTGCCCTCCTGAACGAGGCGACGCAAAATCTCCGGCGGGCGAAAGGTTTCCGATTCAAGCGCGCGGTGTAGATACTCCGCGATGTTGAGCCGCACGTCGAGGCCGACCAGGTCCGTCAGGCGCAGTGGACCCACAGGGTGGTTGTAACCGAGTTCCATCGCCTTGTCTATATCCTGCGCGCTTGCCACGCCCTGTTCGAGCATCCGCATGGCTTCGAGTCCGAGCGCGACGCCAAGACGGCTCGACGCAAAGCCGGGCACATCGCGGACAGTGATAGGCTCTTTCTTCATCCTGCGCCCGACCTCGCGCGCGACCTCAACGGTCTCGTCGCTGGTCTCGCTGCCGATCACGATTTCGAGCAGGCGCATGATGTGGACCGGGTTGAAAAAGTGCATCCCGATGACTCTTTGAGGTTGACGAGAGACGCGCGCGATCTCCGTGATGGAGAGCGATGAAGTGTTGGTCGCAAAGATGAAGTCGCCGACCGCCAACTCTTCAACATCGCGCAGGATGGATTGTTTCAGGTCCAGGATTTCAGGCGCGGCTTCTATGAAGAGATTGGCGGCGGCTGTTTCAGAGAGATGCACTGTCCCGCGTATGCGTTGGAGCGTCTGGTCGCGCTCGTCTTCCGTGAGCTTGCCGCGTTCAATGCCCTTGCTGAGATTGCGCTCGATGGAGCGAATGCCGCGCGCCAGAGTCTCCCTGTCAAGGTCGCGCAGGATGACCGGATAGCCCGAAGCGGCGGCCATCTGCGCGATGCCGTGGCCCATTGTGCCCGCGCCGATGACGGCGATGGTTTGAAGGTCGCGCGGCGCGCGAGTGCTGCTCTCGTTTGTGCTCAAGATGTTCCCTGAATGTCTGTTCTTTCCGGGCTGCAAAAGCGTGCGGTCGTCAATCAAGTCTGCGCTGGCAGCGCGCGTCCGGGGCCGGGAAAACCTACGCGCGCCCTCCGACCCTCATGCCCTGTTCGACTACCGTTGCGGGAGTAGTTATACTATAGGCGCAGCCGAAAAGGCTATATGCCCGCGTGTCAGATTATTAAACAATCTTGCTCCACCAGACAAGGAGATGAAGCAAACCTCTATGACTCAAGAGACCATCCACAGGGAAGTGTTGATTATCGGAACAGGCCCGGCGGGACTGACGGCGGCCATTTATTCCGCGCGCGCCAACCTCAGCCCGCTAGTGGTTGACGCTCCCGCAGACACGGAGCGACAGACGGCCCCCGGCGGGCAGTTGATGATTACGACGGAAGTCGAAAACTATCCGGGCTTCGCCGAAGGGATTGATGGTCCAAAATTGATGGAGGAGATGAGACATCAGGCCCTGCGCTTCGGCGCGGAGATAATCGAAGCCTGGATTACCAGAGTGGATTTACAGGAGCGGCCCTTCACGATTCACACGGACGATTACATCATTAAAGCCGAGACGCTGATTATCGGTTCGGGCGCTTCGGCCAAGTGGCTAGGCATCCCCGGCGAAGCGAAAGTGCCAGACGGTTTCGGCGGCAACGGCGTCTCCGCCTGCGCGACCTGCGACGGCCCGCTCCCGGCCTTTCGTAATAAGCGACTGGTGGTCGTCGGCGGCGGCGACACGGCGATGGAGGAAGCGACGTTTCTCACGCGCTATGCGGACCGCGTCTATGTGGTCCACAGGCGCGACCGCCTCCGCGCCTCGAAGATTATGCAGGACAAGGCGTTCAAAAATCCGAAGCTCGAATTCATCTGGAACACGGCGGTCGAAGAAATTCTGGGCGAACAATCAGAGGGCGTGACGGGCGTGCGACTGCGTAACCTTGAGACGAATGAGGAGAGCAGTTTCGATTGCGAGGGCGTCTTCATAGCCATCGGCCACAAGCCGAACACGGAACTCTTCAAGGGTCAACTTGAGATGGACGAGATCGGCTATCTCAAGACTTCGGGCCACTCGATGGCGACCAACATTCCGGGCGTCTTCGCCTGCGGCGACGTGCAAGACAGCTTCTATCGCCAGGCCATCACCGCCGCCGGGACGGGCTGCATGGCCGCCATTGACGCCGAACGCTACCTCGACAATCTCCCCGTCCCCATGCCCAGCGGCGAAGAGATTACCATCGAAGGCGAACACGTCTCGAAGGACCACACACGGATTACCATGCCCGATGGCGAAGTCGTCTCCAACACGGCGGAAGAAGTCGCCACGCAGGGAGATTAAGAGTCAGGCGGAAGAGTACGAGTCCTAAGTCCAAGGTCCAGGGTCCAAAGTCAAGAAGCCGAATCTTCCGGCTCTTGACTTTGGACCCTGGACCTTGGACTTATTTAATCACAACAAGACAATTGAATCGTCTAGCTCGCGGCGCGTCTGCGGTCTGCGTGTGTGGGCGGGTTCGTCCCTGTGTGGGCAGGCTTCGCAGTAGGAGCCTGTGCGTTCTTTGCGGTCGGCGCATTCGTTGCAGTCCAGGGACTGGCCCAATCGTCTGAGGGCATCTAGGAAGGGAAGAAGGAGCCGCCCGCGCTCTGTCAGGACGTATTCGACGTGGGGCGGACTGCCACCGTAGTCGCGGCGTTCTATGAGGGCGTCTTGCTCCATGTCGCGCAGGCGTTGGACCAGCGTGCGGCTGCTGATGGGATGGAGGGCGGCCAGCAATTCCGTCGTGCGTCTTGGCCCACCGCAGAGATCGCGCACCAGGAGCATCGTCCACTTGTCGCCAACTACCTGCAACGCGCCCGCCACAGGACATCCGTCACCTTCTCGTCTTCGCACCCTCGCCTCCTTAAAGAGTCATGAGTCAGGAGTCAGGAGTCAAAAGAAAAAATGAAGTTTGAGGTCTCCGGTTTCGGGTTAAATTTAAGGTTAAGAAATTCAAGTCTAAAAGTTAAAAGCAACTGTTTTTGACTCCAGACTCCAGACTCTGGATTCCTGACTGTCCTGTGGGTTGAGAGCTTAACACAAAGAGGTGCTATTGCGGGTACGCCTAAAATTATTCTAAGATGTTGTGAGTGAATCCTCGCGGCAAGAGAAAATTTGATAGTACCTGGATGGTCTTTCATCTTCACGGAGCGTGACCGCAGACTTTTCTTCGTACCACTCGCGCTCCTGAAAGCGCCTCTGCTCGCAATGACAAAGACGGAAGCAGGCTCACACACGCATAAACAGAACGCGCGCCATGCGAGGGAATCTCACGGCGCGCAGATACATCATGTCGCGCTGCTGGCGCGTGAACTGAACACCGCCATCTCTCCGGCTGAGGCGTTGGAGATTGCCCTCCGCTCTCTCTCGGATTTTATTCCGGCTGACTGCGCGCGCGCGACCGTCACCATCGGAGAAGACCGCCAGCAACTCTGCGCCTCGCTCGAACAGAGCGGCGAGTTTGTGAGCATCAACGATGGCGAAGTCCTCCGCATCGCTCACACTATGTTGGAGCGGCCCGCGCAGACAGGCGCGCCCGTCTACTTTAATCAAGCCTCGGATGAACTGGTCGGCGGGGCGCTCCTGCTCGCGCTGGTCTGCCCGTCCACGCAGGCGGTCCTCTGTGCTCCCTTGATACTCGGCGGCAAACCCGCAGGGATGCTCGTGGCGAGCACTGCGCGCGCGACTCGTTACACGCAGGGGGACGCGGACAGCGCGGCGACGGTGGCGGGCCTGCTGGCGGCCTCGCTGGCGCGTATCGAACTGACAAGCCAGATGACCTTAGCGCGCCAGCGCGAAGAGATTCGCATACGCGAAGAGGCGCTGGTCGAACATCTCGATTCAGCCGCGCGCTCTTCAGCCGAACTCGGTCATATTATCCAGCATGCGATTGACGCGTTGGCCCACGCGCTGCCCGCCAGTTTCATAGTGCTCAGGACGGTCTCCTTCGGGCAGCCAGACCCGGTCCTGCGCGCCTGGACGCCCGGCGATGATCGCCCGCCGCTCGAAATCCACGCGCCCGTCTCAAGAATAGAGCGCGCCGTCTACGCGGAGCAGCGCGCCATCCAGATGGATGAAATGCGCGGCGAGCGCGTGGCGGACACGGACCTGCGCCCGCTGGTCGAGCGTCTCGGCGCACGCTCCATTTATATCTCGCCGGTCATTTACGGCGGGCAGGTGCTCGCCGCGCTGGGACTCGTCGAATCGGACGCGCCGAGGCGTTGGACGCACGAAGAGCAATTGCTGCTCGCGCGCGTCGCCGAGACCATCGCGCCGCTCATCATGAACGCGCAGCTTCACGGTCGCCAGCGGGCCTGCATCGAAGACCTGCTCACGCTTCAAAGACTCGCGGGCGATGCCGCCAGCGAAGTGGACCTGGACCGCACGCTGCGCGCGGTGCTCGATTCCTGGTCCAAGCTGGCAAACTCAGATGCTTCCGCTATCTTGCGCTGGGATGAAGAGAGCAGGCTCCTGCGCCTGGCCGCGATGAAGCACCTGCCGACGAGCCTGCTCGAACGTTACACGCAGGGCATCCCCCTGACTGATACTCTCTGCGGGCTGGCGGCGGAGAAACGCGTCGGGGTCGTCGCGGACCTGGCGAGCGAGGCGCGCTTCGCAGACCTCTATGCGGCAGTGCGCTGGTCCGGCCTGCGCGGCGCGTGGGCCACGCCGATTAACGGGGCCGGAAACAGGCTGCTCGGAATGTTGATTACCTTTTCGCGCATCGCCTCCGAAGTCGGCTCGGACGATCAACGCCTGGCGGACCTCTTCACGCGCCCGGCGGCAGTCGCCATGCAGAATCTTGAGTGGAGCCGCCGCGCTCGTCTCAACGTGCAGCAACTCAGAGAGTTGCAGGAGAACCTGCGCGAAGCCGAGCGGCATAAGACCGAATTTATGTCCATCATCTCGCATGAACTGCGTACGCCCTTGAACGCGATTATCGGTTACGCGCAGATGCTTGAGGAAGGATTTTCGGGCGAGATGAACGAGCAGCAGCGCGACGACGTGAAGACGATTGCGGATTCGGCGGACAAACTCCTGCGGATGGTCGAAGACACACTGGACCTGGCGCGCATTGACGCGGAACGTTTTCCGGTTTACATGGACACGCTCGTGTTCGATGAGGTCTGCCGCCGCGCCATCAGCACCGTGCGCTCGACCGCCGAGATCAAGGGCATAGACATCAATCTGCAACTGCCGGATGACATGCCCATCATCCGCACGGACCCGGAAAGAGTCCGGCAGATTCTGACGAACCTGCTCTCCAACGCGGTCAAGTTTACGGACTCAGGCTTCGTGCGTATCAGCATTGAGCCGGTCGAGGCGGGCGCGGTGCAGATTAACGTGATGGACACAGGGATAGGCTTTGACACGGCCTCCTTCCCGCACATCTTCGAGGAGTTTCGCCAGGCCGACACTTCAAACACGCGCCAGCACGGCGG
>DASYML010000021.1:0-4527 GCA_036009045.1 Pyrinomonadaceae bacterium | reverse complement strand
AGAGGTTGATCTCTGCTCAGAGCTTCTCAAGCCGCATCTAGGGTTGGACCTGCGAACTGTCATCTTCACCGCCGACGAAGAACAATCGGAAGAACTCGCCGCGCGTCTCGCTCAAACAAGCCTGACGCAGCCAGCCCTCTTCGTCATCGAGTATGCTCTTGCTCAATTATGGATGGAGTGGGGCGTGCGCCCGCGCGCGATGATCGGCCATAGCATAGGCGAGTATGTAGCCGCCTGCCTCGCCGGTGTCTTCACTCTGGAAGATGCGCTCAAGTTGGTGGCGGCGCGCGGAAAATTAATCGAGAGTCTTCCGGGCGGGGCGATGCTCGCCGTTCCGCTCCCGCCGCAGGATGTAGAAGAGTTCTTGGACCAGGAGCTCTCACTTGCCGCCGTCAACAGTCCGAAGATGTGTGTGGTCTCCGGCCCGGCTGAAGCGATTGACGAACTCGAAAAAAAGTTGGCCCAGCGTGAACTGTCATGCCGTCGCTTGCACACTTCGCATGCCTTTCATTCAAGGATGGTCGAGCCGGTCATGGAGACTTTCGCGGAACTCGTGGCGAAGGCCAACCCGCAAGCCCCGCAAGTTCCTTTCATCTCCAACGTCACGGGAAACTGGATGACACCTGATGAAGCCAGGGACCCTCAATATTGGACCGGGCATCTGCGTCACACTGTGCGTTTCGCAGATGGGCTGCAAACGCTCTCGCAGGATTCCGAGCCGATTCTTCTTGAAGTCGGACCGGGGAATAATCTAAGCGCGTTGGCGAGACCGCAGGTGGATAAGGAAAAGTGCCTGGTCATCGCCTCGGCGCGTCACCCGCAGAGTCAACAATCGGATGTGGCCCAGATGCTCGGCGCAGTGGGCAAGCTCTGGCTCGCTGGAATCAAGTTGGACTGGTCGCAATTCAACAAGCACGCGCGGCGTCAACGCCTGCCCTTGCCTGCTTATCCTTTTGAGCGGCAACGTTACTGGGTTGATGCTCAACCGCTCGCGGCTGGCAAGGCGCGTCCCGCCGAAATAGTTAAGGGACAGGATGTCTCTGATTGGTTCTACATCCCCGCCTGGAAGCAGTCCATGCTGCGAGAGGCGTTTGAGCCTGATGGCCCAACAGAGCAACCGCAGTCCTGGTTAATCTTCATGGATGAGTGCGGGATTGGCCGTCAACTGTCCGAGCGTTTGCGTGGGCAAGGCCAGGATGTCGTCACCGTCGAAGCGGGCGAAGAATTTAGACGCCATCATGATGAGCATTATTCTATCAATGCGGGACGGGCTGAGGATTACAACGCTTTATGGAAAGAACTGGTGGCGTTGGACCGGACGCCCCGGAAGATCATCCATCTGTGGAGCGTCGGCCCGATTGAGGACGCGCCGTTGGGCATAGAGTCGTTTGAAGCGGCGCAGCACCTCGGTCTCTATAGCCTGATTTTTCTGGCCCGCTCCATCGGGCAGCAGAGCCTTGGCTCTGCGCTCGAACTCTATGTCGTCTCCAACGGCGCGCAGGTCGTGACCGGCGATGAAAAATTATCTCCGTCGAAGGCGACGCTGCTCAGCCCTTGCAAGGTCATCCCGCAGGAATATATGCAGGTTAAATGTTGCAGCATTGATCTGGCCCTGCCTGCGCCGGGGACCAAAGAAGAAACGACGCTGCTAGAGCATCTACTGGCCGAGTGCAAGGCCCGCCTCCTTGAACCACAAGTCGCTTACAGGCGCGGCACTCGCTGGGTCCAAACGTTTGAGCCTTTGAGATTGGAGGACGAGAGTTCGCGTCCTTCACATCTCAGGGAAGGCGGAGTCTATCTGGTGCTCGGCGGGCTGGGGAACATCGGCATGACTATCGCGCGATTCCTGGCCCTGAATGTCAAGGCACATCTAGTCTTGACGACGCGCATGACCATTCCCGCGCGCGACGAATGGTCGCAATGGCTGCTCACGCATGATGAGCAGGATGCTGTGAGCAATGCTCTCAGGAAGGCGCAGTCCATAGAGCAGCTTGGGGCCAGCAGCGTCACGCTCGCCACTGCCGAACTGAGCAACGCGGAGCAGATGCACGCCGTCGTCGGGCAGATTCTTGAGCGTCACGGCGGGCTTCAAGGTGTCTTTCATACGGCGGGCCGGGTGGTGATGGAAGAGAGCGCACAGACGATTCAGGACCTTGAGCAAGAGGATTGCCAGGAGCATTTCCAATCAAAGGTCAGGGGGCTTTTCGTGCTGGCGGAAGTCTTGAAAGAAACGCCACCGGATTTCTGCGTGCTCGTCTCTTCCATTTCCGCCATTCTCGGCGGGTTGGGATTGACGGCCTACACCGCCGCCAACATCTTCATGAATGCCTTCGCGCGGTATTACAACACGCTGACGCCCGCGCGCTGCACTGTCATCAATCTCGATACATGGCAACTGAACACGGACACGGAAACTTCGTCGCCGGTGGCCGGTCTCAGGTCCAGCATCACGGAACTGGCAATCACGCCCGACGAAGGGCTGAAGATTTTCTCACGTCTCGCGCGCGTCGTCGGCGTGCCGCAGCTTGTCGTCTCGACGGCGGACTTGCAGGCCAGGATTGATCGTTGGATTAATCTGGTTTCAATGCGCGGGGCCGGGCAATCGGATGCCGCGCGCGGGACTTTTTATCCCAGGTCGAGTGCGCTCAAACCTTACGTTCCTCCTGTCACTGAGGTTGAGCGCAAGATGGCTGAGGTCTGGCGACAAGTGCTGGGCCTCGAACAGGTCGGGTTGCATGACGACTTCTTTGAGTTGGGCGGCAACTCATTGCTCGCCACGCAGCTTGTGATGCGTATGCGCGAAGCCTTCAAGGTCGCGCTCCCGCTGCGTGATTTCTTTGAAACGCCGACGGTCGCCGCGCTCTCACAGGCTGTTGAAAACTCTAATGGGCACGAAGCCCAATCCGCCTCTTTGAAGATTAAAGCCATTCCCAGAGACTCGCTTCGTGCGAGCCGCGCTTCTCTCAGAAGCAAACAGTCATTCACGAATTAATAACGGTCAGACGAATCCTCTCCCTCAAGATAAAGGATTCCCGGCAGCGGTCGCCTTGCGGGTTCATCATATGGATTCGACTCATTCAGAAATTTCTTTACAGATGAGCATCGTCGAGAAAAATCTAGCAGAGGAGGTCTTCATCGCACCTCTCTCCTTTGCACAGCAACGTTTGTGGTTCCTGCATCAGTTAGAGCCTGAGAGCGCGGCCTACAACATTCAGGCCGAAGTGCGTATAGAAGGGAAGTTGGAACACGCGGCGCTGGAACGCAGCCTTAACGAAGTCGTGCGCCGCCATGAATCATTTCGCACCAGTTTCTTAGTTTCGGATGAACAGGTCTGGCAGGTCATCACTCCCGAACTGACCTTTCATGTCGAGCACGTAGACCTCCGACACCTGTCATCGGCGGAGCGTGAGAGCGAGGCGCAACGGTTGGTCCGGCAGGCAGCGCGAAAACCGTTTGACCCGGAACAGTCGCCCCTCCTGCGCGGCAGCCTGCTACGCTTGGGGGATGAATCGCACATCCTCTTGCTGGTGATGGACCACATCATCAGCGACGGCTGGTCCATCGGAATCCTGATTAAAGAATTAACGCTCCTGTATCAAGCCTACTCGCTGGGCCAACAATCGTCGCCCCTCGCGCCTTTGGAGACACAGTATATTGACTATGCTGAGTGGCAGCGTGACTGGCTGGCGGGCGATGCGCTGAACGAACAACTGTCGTACTGGAAAGAAAAGCTGCGCGGCAATCTGCCGGTGCTTGAGCTTCCGGCGGACAGGCCGCGCCCGCCAGTCCAATCGGATATCGGTGCGGTCGAAACAATCCTCCTCTCGCAAAGTCTGACGGAGAGCCTCAAAGCGCTGGGCCAACAACACGGCGCGACGCTTTTCATGACGCTGCTGGCCGCCTTCCAGGCGTTTCTTCAACGCTACACGGGCCAGCCGGATATTCTCATTGGAACGCCAATCGCCGGTCGCACACAACCCGAAACGGAGGACATCATAGGATGCTTCGTCAATACGCTGGTGCTGCGCAATGACCTCTCCGGCGATCCATCGTTCACGGATATTTTGAGCCACGCTCGCGCGACCATGCTCGAAGCTCATGCAAATCAGGACTTGCCGTTTGAAACACTGGTCAGCGAGTTACAGCCCGAACGAAACATGAGCCACACGCCTTTGTTTCAGGTGATGCTGGTCCTGCATCCTCCCCTGCCGGAAATCAAGCTGCCCGGCCTGACGCTCAAACAAATTGAGGTCGAGAATGAGACGGCGAAGTTCGATTTGATGTTTTCCTTCAGGGAAGAAGGGCATGGATTAGTCGGCTTTCTGGAATATCGCACGGAACGCTTTGATGCTTCGACGGTCAAGCGCATGGGTGAGCACTACCAGCGATTGCTGAAAGGCATCGTCGCAAACCCCTCGCAGCGTCTCAGCACACTGCCTCTGCTCTCCGATGATGAACGCCAACATCTGCTCCTAGAGTGCAACGATACGGCGACGCCGTACCCGCGCCAAGACTGCCTGCATCATC
>DASYML010000020.1:0-15252 GCA_036009045.1 Pyrinomonadaceae bacterium | reverse complement strand
AATCAAAGTCAACATCGCCGCGCCGCTGATGCCGCAGGGCAAGCTCTCCGATATGACGCGATGGTTCTACGCTCCTTTGTGGAAACAGGCGAGCCTGCCTGAGCACGAGACATCTCATGTTGAAGAAGCGGTGAACACTTGCTGGCTCGTGTTTGCCGATGCGGACGGCTTCAGCAGTCGTCTGGTCAAGACGCTGGCGCGTGAGGGACGCGATCTCGTGAGCGTCCTGCCCGGCGCAGAGTTTGCGCGAGTCGGGCCTCACGTTTACACCGTCAACCCGCGTCAACGCGACGACTATGATGCGCTGCTCAAAGACCTGCGGGCGCAGGAGAGGATTCCGAAAAAGATTGTTCACATGTGGAGCGCCGCGCGCACGGATGAGCGGGCACAGGCAGGCGGCGAACTCTTCGAGCGGGCGCAGGAGATGGGTTGTTACAGCCTCCTCTTACTGGTCCAGTCGCTGGCGGAATTGAATTTCAGGGACGACCTGCAACTGATAGTCGTCTCAGGCAACGCGCAGGAAGTCAACGGGGCGGAGCTTCTCTGTCCTGAACGGGCGACGATTCTCGCCGCGTGCAAGGTCATCCCGCAGGAGTACCCGCACATCACCTGTCGTTCCGTTGACCTGGACCTGCCCGCGACAGGCAGCGCGGAGGAACATGAACTGCTGGATCAACTGCGCGCGGAAGTCTCCGGTAAGTCAGGCGACGCGGCGGCAGCTTATCGCGGTCGCAGGCGCTGGGTCGAAAATTTCCAGCCGCTGTTGATGGAGGGCGTGACCAGTCTTTCGAGGTTGAAGCAGGGCGGCGTCTATCTCATCACGGGCGGTCTCGGAAGAAAGGGCTTGCTGCTCGCGGGGTATCTCGCGCGGACCGTTCAGGCGAAAATAATCCTGACGGGACGGAGGGCTTTCCCCGGTAGAGATGAATGGGAAACATGGCTCGCGTCGCATGACGAGCGGGATGAAGTGAGCGGCCAGATACGTCGCTTGCGGGAGATGGAGGAGACAGGCGCGGAAATCGTCCTGGCACGCGCGGATGTCGCCAACCGCCAGCAGATGCAGGGAGTGATAGAGAGAGCATCCGAACGCTTCGGACAGCTTAACGGCGTCATTCACGCGGCGGTCGAGTCCAACGGTGTGCTGCGTGCGATAGAGGAAACAGAGACGGCTCATTGCGCGCAGCAGTTTCGCGCGAAGGCATACGGGCTGTTCGTGCTCGCAGAAGTATTGCGCGGCAGGCAACTGGATTTTTGCGTGCTCATGTCATCGCTCTCGTCCGTGCTGGGCGGGCTTGGCTTCTACGCCGTCGCGGCGGCGAATACTTTCATGGATGCCTTCGCCAGCGAGCAGAATCGAAAGAGAGAGATACCCTGGGCAAGCATCGCCTGGGATGGTTGGTCTTTGCGCGATGGGGATGATGAGGCCGCAACGGACCCGCTCGATAACGGCATCACGGCGGCGGAAGGCTGCGAAGTTTTCGCGCGCCTCATGTCGCACAGATTGTTGACGCCGGTCGTCGTCTCGACCGGAGATTTGTCAGCCAGAATCGCGCAGTGGGTCGGCCTCGAATCAATCAGGGAGAAACGAGAGGCGGAACCTTCGGCTGCGCGCGCCGGTTATGCACGCCCGGCCCTGCCCAATCCATACGTCGCGCCCGCCAACGAGATTGAGATCGCCATCGCTGAAATCTGGCAGGCTTTGCTGGGGATTGAACAGGTGGGTGTGCAGGACAACCTGTTTGAACTTGGCGGAGACTCCCTGCTGGTCATTCAAATCGTCTCGCGCATACGCGAAGTGTTGCAAGTCGAAGTGCCACTGCGAGCCATCTTTGAAACCCCGACGATTGCCGACCTCGCCGCCAGCATCAACATCTCGCTACGAACGATGCACGACGAGACGGAGAAAATCGCGGAGACCCTCAACCTCGTCGAGCAGTTGTCGGATGAAGAATTACTGGTCCTCCTTTCAGAGCAGTAAGAGAAAAGCTTTTGGACCAGAAAAGCGCTGAGAAATCCTGACGCGCAAAGGCGTCACAGCATTCCCTCCAACTTCCTTCACAAGAGAATGACAGTCATGAGTTCGACAATCAACCGGGACACAGAATCGCTGACCAGACGTATTGACGGCCTTTCGCTGGAGAGGCGTGCGCTGCTCGAAAGGCTGCTCAAGGCGAAGGGTCTCAAAACGAACGCGCCAACGACGAAAATCGCGCGGCGCGGTAAGTCCGATTTCATCCCGCTCTCGTTCGGGCAGCAGCGGCTGTGGGTGTTGCACCAACTCGATCCATCCAATCCCGCGTACAACATGCCGGACGCGGTGCGCCTGCAAGGGGCGCTTGAGGTCGCGGCCCTGAAACGGACTTTCGAGGAGATTGTGCGTCGTCATGACGTGCTGCGGACTGGCTTTCGGATGACGGAGCGCGGGCCGGAGCAGTTGGTCGCGCCGGAGCAGGAGAGCGAAAGATTTCTGGACTTCGCCATCGTTGATCTGAGCTTGATGGAGCAGGCTTTGAGAGAGACGGAAGCCGCTCGCCTGGCCTCGGATGAGGCCGTCAGCCCGTTCGATTTATCGCGTGGGCCAACGCTGCGTATCAGGGTTGTGAGGCTCAGCCCGGAAGATCACATCATCCTCTTCACGATGCATCACATCGCGACGGACATGTGGTCGCTGAACGTCTTTGCGCGGGAGATTATGACGCTCTACGATGCTTTCTCCAACGGCCTGCCCTCACCTTTGCCGGAACTTCAGATTCAGTACGCGGACTTCGCCGCGTGGCAACGCGAATGGTTGCAGGGCGAGACGCTTGAGCAACAGTTGGCATACTGGAAGGAGCATCTGCAAGGCAGCCCCGCGCTGTTGGAACTTCCCACGGACCGGCCTCGCCCGGCAGTCCAGACCTTTCGCGGATTGTCTCAGCCGCTGGTCCTGACGGGCGAACTATCCAGGTCCATTATTTCGCTCGCGCGTCAGGGAGACGCCACGCTGTTCATGACGCTGCTCGCGGCTTTCTATGTCCTGTTGTATCGCTACACGGGACAGCCAGACATCGTGCTGGGGACGCCGATGGCCGGTCGGAACCAGGCGCAGACGGAAGACCTCATAGGGTTCTTCATCAACACGCTGGCGTTGCGCGCGGAGTTGTCCGGCGAGATGACTTTCCGGCAGTTGCTCAAACTCGTGCGCGAGATTGCGCTGGGAGCATCGGCGCATCAGGACTTACCCTTCGAGAAGCTGGTCGAGGAACTTCAGCCGGAGCGAAGCCTGAGCTATGCGCCCATCTTTCAGGTCATGTTCGCCCTGCAAAATGTGCGCGGCGAGGGGTTGGAATTGCCCGGCTTGAAATTAATCCCGATGTTGACGGACGGCGTTATCGCCAAGTTTGATCTGACGCTCTTCATGTTTGAAGACGGCGGGGAGATTGGCGGCTCTTTTGAATACAACACGGACCTCTTCGATGCGGAGACCATCAAGAGAATGACGCGTCACTTCGAGCGTTTACTGGAAGGCATCGTCGCACAACCCGACCGGCGCATAGCCGAATTGCCGCTCCTCACAGAAGCGGAAGAGCAGCGACAGATTGTCGAATGGAACGAGACCGCCAGCCCCTTTCCCTCAGACGTGCGTCTGCATCATCTCTTCGAGCAGCAGGTCTCGCGCACGCCCGATGCGATGGCCGTGCGCTGTGGCCCTTTGCATCTCTCTTACGCCGAACTCAACAGGCGCGCGGATTGTCTGGCCTCTCACCTCGTCGCGTCCGGCGTCTCACCCGAAACGCTGGTCGCCGTCTGCCTGCCTCGTTCCGTGCAACTGGTGGTCAGCCTGCTGGCTATCCTGAAAGCCGGTGGCGCGTACCTGCCGCTAGACCTTTCGTCTCCGCCGCGCAGGCTCGAAGCGATTCTGACGGAAGCGCAGCCTCTCTTGCTGTTGACGGTCAAAGAGTGGCGAGAGCGTTTGCCGTCCGACCTGCAAACACGCGTCGTCTGTCTCGATGATGAAGGTCGGGATGACGTGTGGCCGCAGGCGAGTTCTGAAGTGATGCCGCGAGTGAGCGCGGATAATCTGGCTTACGTTATCTATACGTCTGGTTCTACGGGCACGCCGAAGGGCGCGATGATTACGCATCGAGGCGTGGTTAATTATTTGAGTTGGAGCCGGGCAGCGTATCCCTTGAGCGAAGGCGGCGGCTCGGTCGTGCATTCTCCGATTGGCTTTGACCTGACGGTGACGAGCCTCTATGGGCCGCTGGTGGCTGGCGGATGCGTTCACCTGCTCGAAGAATCCGAGGGCGTCCAAGAGTTGGCCCAGGCTTTGATGCAGGCAGATGAACCTTACAGCCTGTTGAAGCTGACCCCCGCGCACCTGGAAGCTTTGAGCCGTTTGATACCGGATGAAGCGCGAGTCCAGACGCGCGCGATGGTGATCGGCGGCGAGGCTTTGCACAGGAGCGACGTGCGGCACTGGTTGGAGCGAGCGCCGGGAGTGCGTTTGATTAACGAGTATGGACCGACGGAGACGGTCGTCGGCTGCTGTGTCTATGAAGTCGGAGCGGGAAAAGATGTTGGGCAGGTCGTGCCCATCGGGCGAGCGATAGCCAACACGAGATTATACGTGCTGGACCAGTGGATGCAGGTCGTGCCCGTGGGAGTCTCAGGGGAATTATTCGTCGGTGGGGCGGGCGTCGGGAGAGGCTATCTCAACCGGCCTCATGTGACGGCGGAAAGATTCGTGCCTGACCCGTACGGCGAGAGCGGCGGCGAGCGTCTCTACAGGACCGGAGACCTCGCGCGTTACAGGGCCGATGGCGAGATTGAATATGTCGGTCGAGCGGATCATCAAGTCAAGGTCAGAGGATACAGGATTGAACTCGGAGAGATTGAATCCGTGCTCAGAGAACATGAGCAAGTGCGCGAAGCCGTCGTGCTGCTCAAGGGCGAAGCGAAGAAAGAGAAGCGGCTGGTCGCTTATGTCGTCCCGACGATTGAAGGAGAGACGACGGCCACGATGCTGCGTGATGACCTGAAAGAAACGTTGCCCGCCTACATGATTCCTTCCGCCATCGTGTTGATTGATGCCATGCCGCTGACGGGGAATGGCAAGGTTGATTATCGCGCGTTGCCGGACCCTGACGAGAAGGGAGCAGAAAGGCGCAATGCCTTCGTCGCTCCACGCAATCTGTTGGAGTTGCACATCGCGGAGATTTGGGAAGACGTGCTGAACGTTCGTCCGGTCGGCGCGACAGATAATTTCTTCGACCTGGGCGGTCATTCGTTGCTGGGCCTGCGCGTCTCGGCTCTGATTCATGGGAAGTTCGGACATGACCTTCCGCTCTCGGCCTTCTTTGAAGGAGGCACGGTCGAACACCTCGCCTCGCTCATACGGAACCGGACCGAGACGCGTCCATCTCACCTCGTCACGCTTCAGAGCGGTGGCTCACGCCGTCCCATCTTCTTCATACATCCCATCGGCGGCGGGGTTGTTTGCTACGCCTACCTCGCGAGGCATCTCGGCGCGGAGCAGCCCGTCTACGCCTTGCAGTCTTTGGAGAAGGACGACCCGCACACGCAGGTTGAAACGATGGCGGCCAGTTACATCTTAACGATGCGCGAAGTCCAACCGCAGGGGCCGTACCTGTTGGGCGGCTGGTCGTTCGGCGCATACGTGGCCTTTGAGATGGCGAGCCAGTTGCAGCGAGCGGGAGAGGAAGTCAAACTGCTCGCCATCCTCGACAACGGTGCGCCGGGCATAGACGCAGACGCGGCGGAAGACGACCCTTTGAGCGGCGATGACCCGGTCGCGCTGGCGCGCATTCTGGAAAGTTTTTCCAACCTCAAAGAGCCTCTGCCGCTCGACGAAGATTATTTGCGGCAACTCGCGCCGGACGAGCAAATTCTTTACATCATGGAGCAGGCCAAGAAGGCCCGCATCATGCCGCAGGAAATCACGCTGCCGCAGGTCAAGCGTTCGCTGCATAACTTCAGAAGCAGAACAGAGGCCGCGCGCAACTACGCTCCGCAAGTCTACGCGGGCAAGGTCACGCTCTTCAGATGTACGGAGGCGCGGCCCTTGGATACAGAGATTTTAGAGGCTGACCCTATGTGGGGTTGGAGCCTGATTTCTTCCGAGCCGGTTGAGCTACAGGTCGTGGCAGGCTCACACGAGAGTATGGTCGCGGAGCCGTTTGTGCTCGACGTAGCGACCAAACTCACAACGTGCATTGACAGAATCGAGATGGAGTGAAATATGAAAATCATCTACTTTATGATGCAGTACTCGCGGCGGCTGCTGGTCCTCGCCGTCCTGGCGGGCATCATCAGCGGCGCAGCCAATACGGCTCTGCTCGCGGATATTAACGCCGCCTTAAACAACACGCAGCATCAGAAATCAACGCTGGCCCTGATCTTCATAGGTCTCTGCCTGCTCGTCCCGCTGACGCGCATCGTCGCGGAATTGCTGCTGGCTCATCTGGGGCAGGGCGCGCTTTATAAACTCCGCATGGACCTCAGCCGTCAGATACTCGGCGTGCCGTTGCGTCGTCTGGAAGAACTCGGAGCGCCAAAGCTGATGGCCGCGCTGACGGATGACGTTCCCAACATCACGAACATCGTGACGGTCATTCCGATTCTCTGTATCAACATTGCGGTGGCGATAAGCTGCCTCGTCTACATGGCGTTTCTCTCTTGGCCGCTGTTTCTGGCGGTCCTCGCCATCATCGTGATCGGGATTGTCAGTTATCAATTGCCGGTGGCGAAGTCTTTCCAGTACATGACGCTCGCGCGGCGTGAGGGCGATAATCTCTTCACGCATTTCCGCGCGTTGACGGAGGGCATCAAGGAACTCAAGGTTCACGCGGACCGTCGCAAAGCTTTTCTCACGGAAAATCTGCAAACGACCGCCGGTAATTTTCGCCGTCACAACATCTCTGCGCTAACCATCTACACCATCGCTTCCAGTTGGGGGCAGATGCTGGTCTTCGTCGTGATAGGGTTGCTGCTCTTCGTGCTGGCAAGCTGGTTCAACATCACGTCCACGGTGATGACTGGCTTTACGCTCACGATTCTCTACCTGATGACGCCTTTGCAGGTGGTGATGAACACGCTGCCGAACATGGGACGGGCCAACGTGGCCCTCAATAACGTGGAAGAGTTGGGACTCTCGCTGGTCTCAAGCCCGACGGAAGAAGATTCGCAGAAACTGCTGGGGACGGGTGCTTCATGGGAGAGCCTGGAACTATCCGGGGTGACGCACAGCTATCAAAGAGAGGGCGAAGAGAGCCTCTTTATTCTTGGACCAATCAATTTGTCAATGCGTCCCGGCGAGTTGATTTTCCTGACCGGAGGCAACGGCAGCGGCAAGACCACGCTGGCCAAACTGCTCATCGGACTCTACACGCCTGAGAGCGGCGAGATCAGGCTCGACGGCCAGCCGATTGAGGACGAGATGACGGACTACTATCGCCAGCATTTCTCCGTCGTCTTCTCAGACTATTTTCTTTTCGAGACGCTGCTCGGTCTCCACGCCGACCAACTGGACGCCAGAGCGCATGAGTACCTGCGCCAGTTGCAGCTTGATCACAAGGTCAAGGTCACGGACGGGACCTTCTCCACGACGGAGCTTTCACAGGGGCAGCGCAAACGCCTCGCGCTCCTCACCGCTTACCTGGAAGACAGGCCCATCTATCTCTTTGACGAATGGGCGGCGGACCAGGACCCGCACTTCAAAGAGATTTTCTATTACCAGATTCTGCCGGACCTCAAGGCGAGAGGCAAAACCGTCATCGCCATCACGCACGACGACAGGTATTACCACGTCGGCGACCGCATCATTAAACTCGACTCCGGCCAGATTGTTTATGATCGGTCGGTCGCGGACCCCATCAGCGAACTCGAAGAGCTACCCGTCGCGGTGCGATAATTGGTCCAACAACTAACCAACCTCCAAGGCAGCCTCATGGCCGTCGTCCGACGCCGCGCCATGAGCGCCAGAGAGCATCATCACCAGTTGAAAGGAAACGATATGAGCAGAGAAGAACGAGAGGATAACACCGTCTACAAAGTGGTCGTTAATCATGAACAGCAATACTCCATCTGGCCCGCCGACCGTGACAACGCGCTCGGCTGGTCCGATGGCGGAAAGATCGGGATGAAAGAGGAATGCCTCGCCTACATCAAGGAAGTCTGGACGGACATGCGACCGCTGAGCCTGCGCAAGCAGATGGAACAAAGCACCAGCATGCATTAACCACGCCTGTCGAAGCGAAAGCTCCGGCGCAGTGACCTGAACGGCGCAACATGAAGAGCCGGAACCCAGGTGTTAGAAAGAAAGTGAGAGATAAGTCATGAAATCCATATCACGCAAATTGTTTTGGGCGGCCCTGCTCTTGGTCAACGTCGTCGGTCTCGCCTTCGCGCATTCGCGCAGTAGCAGCAGCAACAGCAAGACCTGCGGGAAAAGTCTTCCCGCGAGGATGATGAGCAGCATCGCAGAGGCCGTCAACATGAAGGAGCAGGCTGAGATGAGCGAGACGATTAAAAAGTCATTTCCGGTCAGACCGGGCGGTTCGCTGACTGTGAGATCAAGCATCGGCACGGTGGAAGTGCAAGCCATTGACACCAACACCGTCAACATCGAACTCATCCGCAAAATCAGAACCGCGAATAGCCGGGAGGCAGACGAAATTATCAAAAATCTTCATCTGGATTTCGTCCAGAATGGCAACGATGTGAATATCATCGCCAGCCTCCCCGAAGAATGGGATTGGGAAAGGCTCAAGCATCTGCGCCTTGACTTCAACATTTCCATCCCGCGCTCTTACAACCTCAACGTGCGTACCGTCGGCATCATCAAGACGAGCGACCTGGAGGGCACGGTCAAGCTTTCCACTTCCGGCTTCAGCCTGACGACCGGCAATGTCAACGGCAGCGTCAACCTGTCCAGCGCGGGCGGCCCCATTCAAGTGGGCGATGTCAACGGGCCTGTCATGGTCTCAAGCGCGGGCGGAAGCATCCGCACGGGCAACATCAACGGGGAATTGGACGCGCAGAGCGGCGGCGGGTCAATCGCTGCCGGGCGGGTTGATGGCCGCGTCACGGTTCATTCGTCCGGCGGCTCCATACGCATCGAAGAGGTAACGAATACTATCGAAGCCGCGAGCCTCGGCGGCTCAGTCCAGACCTACATCTCGCGTCAACCGCAGTCTGATTCGAGTTTGGTGAGTTCCGGCGGCAACGTCAATCTGCGTCTCGCCGAAAATGTCGGCGCAACGATAGATGCGGACGCGGGTCCGGGCACAGTGCTCAGCGATTACCCGCTCACGCGTTTGCACGAAACACACGGCTCTGCATACACGGGCGACATCAACGGCGGTGGTCCGAAAATAACCATCCGCACCGCCGCCGGGAATGTCACTCTGCGAAAATAGGAAGCGACCGACATTGAGGGTCACTCAGGTCAGTACCGCCTGCGGTAGCGGGCGGGACACAAGATGGCGGATGGCGGAATGCGGATGGCGGATTACAGGACCAATATTCTGCCAATCCGCCATCCGCCATCGCCAATCTCCAATCGGGACTCCCGCCCGCTACCGCAGGCGGTACTGACAGCTTTGACGGCGACAGCCTTAGGAGGCGTGATGAATTTGAGAGGTAGAGACTTTATAAGTCTCAAAGATTTTACGAAGCTCGAACTTGAAGGATTGATAGACCTGGCCGCGCGCATGAAGGCCGGAAAGGACAGGGAGCAGTACCTGCACAATAAATATCTGGGCATGCTGTTCACCGTCGCTTCGACCCGGACGCGCATCTCTTTTCAGGTCGGGGCGCGGCAACTGGGCGCGCACGCGGAGTACTATTCTTCCGCAGACCTGCAACTGTCCAACAACGAAAGCCTGCAAGATACCGCGTCTGTCATGAGCCGGTTCCTCGATGCCATCATCATTCGGACCTACGACATGAATGCGTATGGCAAGGGACATAATGACATTCTGACGATGGCGAGATACGCGGATGTTCCAGTCATCAACGCCCTCGACGACAAGGACCATCCGTGCCAGGTGATGGCGGACCTGCTGACGCTCACGGAGAAATTCGGGAGGGCTTACAGGAAGAAGAAAATCGTCATGGCGTGGGGCTACACCAAGCGACAGAAATCTCTCGGAGTGCCCCATTCATTGATGAGCGCGGGCGCGCTGCTCGGCATGGATTTGCGCTTCGCGTATCCCAAAGGCTACGAACTGGGCGAAGAGTATGTCGCCTTTGCCGAAAGCGCGGTGAGGGATTCGGGCGGCACGCTTGAATTCTCCAACGATCTGAACGAAGCCTCGGAAGGCGCGGACGTTATCTACGTCAAGAACTGGAAGAGCCTCAGCATGTCCAGGGAGGAAGATGCCGCCCACCGCGACGGCATACAGGACCAGTGGCGCATTTCTCGCCAGCACTTTGAACGCGCCAATCCCGGCGCGCACTACATGGACTGTATGCCTTTCATCAGAGGCGAACAGGTCACAGCCGAAGTCGCCGATGGTGAACACTCTATCATCTACGATCAAGCCGAAAATCGTCTTCACATGCAAAAGGCCATCATGGCCTCCCTCATCTGATAAAGAAATACATGTAGAGCTAGGTACAGACGCGCGTGACTGCGTGGGAACAGTCACGCGCGGGAAGAACTCCTCTCATGCCAGCAATGCTGCGAAGGCTTTCAGCCCGACAGCATGTTGAATATTAAATTTACTCAACAGTCGTCAACATCAACGGCACGGAGATAGCACAATGGCGCAAATGATAAGCACGAACCATGCGTATGAAGGTATTCTCTCAGCAATCGGCAACACTCCCCTGGTCAAGTTGAATCGCGTTCTGGGCGAGATACCATTTAAACTCTACGGCAAACTTGAGATGCTCAATCCCGGCGGGAGCATCAAGGATAGAACCGCTTTGAGCATTCTACAGAACGGTCTGGACCGCGGCGAACTCAAACCGGGAAGCGTCGTCGTCGAATCAACTTCCGGCAACATGGGCATCGGTCTCGCCCAGGCTTGCCTGCTCCTGGGCCTGCGCTTCATCTGCGTCATAGACCCCAAGACGACCGAACAGAACACTCGCATTCTCAGGGCATACGGCGCGGAGCTAGAGCCTGTTCTGGACCCGGACCCGCAGACAGGAGAGTATCTGCAAGCGCGTGTCAACCGCGTCAAATATCTGCTGCGGACCATCGAAGATAGTTTCTGGCCCAACCAGTATGCCAACGTGTATAACCCTGAGGCACATCACCACACGATGCATGAAATCGTCATGGCGCTCGATGGCAGGCTCGATTATTTATTCTGCGCGACGAGCACCTGCGGCACCCTGCGCGGGTGCGCGGAGTATGTGCTTGAAAATAATTTGAGCACGAAAATTATGGCCGTTGACGCGGTCGGCAGCGTCATCTTCGGCAGCCCACGCGCCAAGCGTTTAATCCCCGGCCACGGCGCTGCCGTGATGCCGACATTGTTTCAGCCGAACCTGGCGCGTGAGGCAATTCACGTCACGGATACGGAATGCGTCGTGGGATGTCGCAAGCTGATGCGCCATGAGGCGATTCTGGCTGGCGGTTCATCCGGCGCGGTGATGATGGCGATTGAAAAAGTCCAGCACAGGATTGAGCGAGATGCCGTGTGCGTCGCCATCTTTCCTGATCGCGGCGAGCGCTATCTGGACACCATCTATTCAGATGAGTGGGTCGAAGAGCATTTCGGCAACATAGCACAACTCTCCGAAACTCCGGTTGACGATGAGCAACTCGCAACTGTAGTCTCTTAGCCGCGCGCGATTATCCATCACTCTCTGACAGAATCGTTGGCGCCGCTACAGCCTCCTTTGCGGAGCGTGCCGCGAGATGGCCGGGAACGCTTCGTCATCCGACCTCTTCAGGTCAAGATGTGCAGGGGACATTTTATCTTTGACTGTGACCCTTGAAACTACCGTCATGAACGCTTCATCAGCCGCCTGGTTCACGACCGCGAGGCCGAAGCCGTTGGCCGCCCTGCGTCTCTTCTGCTTCCCGTATGCGGGCGGCAGCGCGTCGCTTTATCATGGCTGGTGGCAGCATCTCCCTGCCAACGTCGAAGTCTGCGCCGCGCAATTGCCTGGGCGCGGCAGTCGCCTGCGGGAAACCCCCTACACCTCTTTAACGTTGCTGGTCGAGACTTTGGCCCAGGCCATCATTCCGCTGCTGGATAAACCCTTCGCCTTCTTCGGGCACAGCATGGGCGCGATGATTGCTTTCGAGTTGGCGCGCACTCTACGCAGAGAAAAAAACCTGCTGCCCTTGCAACTGTTCGTCTCAGGGCGACGCGCCCCGCAAGTGCCAAAGAAAGAGCCGCCCATCTACGACTTACCGTCGGATGAGTTCGTCGCGGAACTGCGACGATTGGACGGCACGCCGTCAGAGGTCTTGGAGCACCCGGAATTGATGGAACTGATGACGCCTTTGCTCCGCGCCGATTTTGCGATGGTTGACAATTATGAGTATCTTCCGGGGCCGCCGCTGGTGTGCGGGATTATGGCTTACGGAGGATTGCAGGACCGGGAGGTGAGCCGCGCTGACCTGGAGGCGTGGCGCACGCAGACGCGCGGAGGGTTCATGTCGCGGATGTTGCCCGGCGGTCACTTCTTCGTCCAGACGGAGCAGGCATTGTTGCTCGGTTCGCTGAAACATGAATTGCATCAACTGTTGATGCGCGTGCCCGCTCGCTAACCGGGCAATTCTGGATGGAAGCTAAAAGATGTCGCAGACCTCTCCTCAGCAACTGATTCGCCTCGAAGGTGTGACGAAGGTGTTCTTCACCGACGAGGTGGAGACGCACGCCCTTTCCGGCATCAACATGGAGATTAATCACGGCGAGTATGTCTCCATCGCAGGCCCGTCCGGTTGCGGTAAGTCAACATTGCTTTCCATCCTCGGCCTGTTGGATTCTCCGACAGAAGGGAGCTACGATTTCGACGGTCGAGCGGTCGCCGGATTGTCTCTAGCCGAGCGCACGCACATACGCAATCGCCAGATCGGCTTCATCTTTCAGGGCTTCAACCTGATTGGTGATCTGACTGTCTATGAGAACGTCGAACTGCCCCTCACCTATCGCGGCATGAAAGCTTCTGAACGCAAGGAGCGCGTGCGCGAATCGCTCGCCAGGGTCGGTATGCTCACGCGCGCGCGGCATCTTCCCAGTCAACTCTCCGGCGGGCAGCAGCAGCGCGTCGCGGTCGCGCGGGCGGTCGCCGGTCGTCCGCTGATTCTGCTGGCAGACGAACCGACCGGCAACCTCGATTCAAAGAACGGCGAAAGCATCATGGATTTACTGCATGACCTGCATCAAGGCGGCGCGACGGTCTGCATGGTCACGCACGACCCACGCTTCGTGCAGATGGCGGACCGCATCTTCTACCTCTACGATGGGCGCGTCGTCGAAGAAGGAGGCCGCCGGCAAGCGGAAAGAGACCTCCATGAAATCGGCTTTGAGACTGTCTGACTCCTCTGACACCGTCTTCACCAAAACTCTCTGACAACTAGCCCGGCGCGACCGGCGCAAAAGCCTCCCGGCAAACCTCTCTTTGGACAGTTCAGCCAACCTGCATCACCGATGACTATATCGGTGACTATATCGGTGTCGGCATTTCTCTTGTTGAGCGTAAGGAAGATTAACGATGACGACGATGGATTATTCCCGGAACATTGCGGAGCTTTCACCGGAGAAGCAAGAACTCTTGAAGCTCTTGCTGCTGGAAGAAACTCTTGAGACGAATACTTTCCCGCTCTCATTCGCACAGCGGCGTCTGTGGTTCATCGAGCAGATTGAGCGCGGCAGCTATGTCTACAACATCTGCGCGAGCGTGCGCCTGCGTGGACATCTGAACGTGAACGCGCTTGAGCAGAGCTTCGATGAGATTGTGCGGCGTCATGAATCGTTACGCACCACCTTTCAGTTGATGGACCAGCAGCCGGTGCAGGTCGTCGCCCGGACATTGCACGTCAAACCTTCGCTCATCAATTTAAAGTCCTTGCCGGAAGCGGAGCGCGAGACGGAAGTTCAAAGGCTGTTACAGGAAGAGTCGCAAACGCCTTTCGATTTGACGCGCGGCCCTTTGTTGAGAGTCAAGCTCTTAAGGCTGGCGACGGATGAACATGTATTGCTGCTGACGCTGCATCACATCATCAGCGACGGCTGGTCTATGGGCGTGCTGGTGCGCGAGATGGTGACGCTCTACGAGAGTCTGACACGAGAGCAACCATCAACGCTCGCAGAGTTGCCCGTTCAATATACTGACTTCGTGACCTGGCAACATGAATGGTTGCGTGGACAGGTTCTGGAAGAACATCTCTCCTACTGGAAGCAGCAACTCGCGGGAGCGCCCGCCCTCCTGGAATTTCCGGCCAATTATCCGAGACCCGCCATCAATACTCATCGCGGCGCAAAACAGTCCATGTCGTTCCCGCTCGAACTGAGCAATGCGCTCAAGGCTTTCAGCGAACGCGAACACGTCACACTGTTTATGACCCTGCTCGCCGCCTTCAAGACGCTCTGTTATCGCTACACCGGACAGGAAGATATAGTCGTCGGCACGCCCATCGCCGGGCGCAACCGCGCCGAAACAGAAGCCCTCATAGGCTTCTTCGTCAACACGCTGGTCCTGCGGACAGACCTCTCGGATAATCCGTCTTTCACGGATTTGCTGCGGCGCGTGCGCGAAGTTTGTCTGGGAGCATACGCGCATCAGGATTTGCCGTTTGAGAAACTGGTCGAAGAGCTACAGCCCGCGCGCAGCCTCAGCCATACCCCGCTCTTTCAAGTGATGTTCGTACTGCAAAATACGCCGATGACGGGCGTCCAATTGCCTGAGCTTGAACTGACGCCCATCCCCGTTGACAATCACACCTCAAAATTCGATCTCACCTTATTCATGGAAGAGACATCGCATGGGCTCATCGGCACCCTCGAATACAACACGGAGGTCTTCGACGTGGAGAGCATCCGTCGCCTTCTCGACCACTTTCATCACCTGCTCCGCGCCATCCTCTCCAACCCTCGCCAGCGCCTCTCGCGCCTCCCTCTCCTGCCCGACCAGCAGCGCCGTCTCATCCTCCAGCACTGGAATCACACCTCCTTCGACTGGTCCGACGCTCTCCATTCTCCACACTCTTTAGATTCCTCCTCGCTCACGCTCACACGCCTCTTCGAGCAACAAGTCCTGCGCTCTCCCAACGCTCCCGCGCTG